>MEVH01000031.1 GCA_001772665.1 candidate division WWE3 bacterium RIFCSPLOWO2_01_FULL_39_13 | reverse complement strand
GTAATCCGCTTAATTCAGCTTATACTATATCTGCGTCAGATCCAGTCACAATTACGGGTCAGTTGCCAAATAGTGGGCCTGGTGCTGCGGGTATATGTAAATATACATGCTCCTATACATTTACTTCCGGCGCTGTTGTTAATTTGACCAAGGGAGCTGCGGCTGGCGAGGTCTGTCTGATTGACTGATACTTGTATTTTGATTTGATTTTTTAAGGGCGGGTGAAACATACCGCCCTTTTTTCTTAGCACTTTTTTTATGTTGTTTTAGCGGGTGTTTTTCAAGTATAGTGTTAAGATGTGTTGGTGTAGGTTTACGCCTATCTTCTTGGTGATTCTTTTTGTGTTCTGTTATTATTAGTTTATGAATTTTAAAAAGCTTTCTTTTACCCTTATTGAGCTTATGATTGTTGTTGGTATTGTTGGAATCTTATCTGGCATTGTTATGGCGGTGATTAATCCAGTAAATCTTCAGCAGAAAGCCCGCGACGCAAATCGCAAAAAAGACCTTGCTGTTATAGCTTCTGCGTTGGAACAATATTATGCTGACAATAACGTTTATCCTATCTCTTATTCTGGTTCGGGTATACCAGACCTTGAATATGCTCTTGTAACAAGAGCACCAGGCTACTTAACAACTTTACCTCATGATCCGGTTTCAGATTTTTCCTATTGCTACTATTCGACTCTAGTAGATAGTGACAGTCAATCTTTCTATTTGTGTTCTGCCCTTGAGTCAGAGTTGAATCAACTGAATGGCGTTCCCCCTGATAAGTTATGTATGTCAGTACCGGCAGGCGCGACCGGAATATATTGTCACCCTAGTCCGTTTTGAGAATTTATGGGAAGAAAAAAGCTGTTCGATTGTTTCGTTACTGTTTTCCCTCTCCTTTTTGATTTGCTATACTTTAGAAAGTATTGTTGATTCTGCCTGTATGAATAAATTTCTGCCGGCTTCGGCTTTCACGCTTATAGAGGTTCTTGTTGTTGTTTCGATAATGGGTATTTTAACAGCGCTGACTATTCCAAAATTCAGCCAGTTTTCATCCACCCGCCTTCTTGATAGAAACGCAAGAAATCTTGAAATAGATATCAACTCACTAAAGGTCAAAGCTATTTCTGGTGCATCTCAGAGTTCGCATAATGCCAGGTGGGGGATAAAAATTAATTGCAATTCATCCAGTTATGAACTGGGATATTCCCTTGATGATGGAAGTGGAAGTTATGGTGCTGGAGTTTTTGTCTCAACTAAAAATCTCAGCGATGGAATAACCTTTAGTAGCGGTTGTGGTCAATTCTTTTTTGAGAGGCTCACTGGAAAGATAGCTGATGGTTCTGACAGCAAAACGATAATAATATCAAAAGGGAGTGATACCAGAACAATCAATGTATACAAAAATGGTAAAATCGATGTACAATAAAAACTGTTTTATGAAAAGCAAAAACCTGCCTTCTCAAACTCTTCTTGAAGTTGTTCTTGCGGTAGGGCTTTCAGTCGCCGTTTTGGCTGCTCTTGTAATACTCGCAGCGGCATCTATTAGAACCGTAAATTCTGCTTTGGCCCGCACAACGGCAACCAAGCTTGCAAATTCTGGAATAGAAGCAGCAAGATTTTACAAAGATTCCGGCAGTATCTTTAGCGGTGGATTGTGCTACAAGATTGATAGTTCTGTGGGATTATCCGAACAGGATTGTAATATTCCATTTTCGATCCCGCTTGATGGAAGAAATTATGAACGGCAAATTAAGGCTGATAATTACGATGACTCCAATCCGGATACTGATCTGATTCAGGTTTCTAGTTCTGTAAGCTGGGTAGATGCTGGTGGTCTTTCAAAAAATGTTGTTATAACTACTGTACTGGATAATGAATAAGAGATCTTTCACATTAATAGAGCTGCTTATTACGGTCGGGCTTATGTCTCTTGCGCTCGCCCTGACGGCAGGAGTTTTGGGTTCTGTAGTTAGAACAGATAATAAGCAGAAGGTTTTAATGCACATTCAAAACAGCGGTGACTCGGCTCTTGATGTTATAGAAGAGAATATACGCAAAGCATCAGGTATTACGTGTGTTGAATCTTCTTCTGGTGACTGGGGCTATGTCCCCTGTTCATCTTCTGATGCAACGATATTAGAGCTACATAGTGAGTCTTATGGTTATAAGTATATAGGTCGAGCGGAGTCATCAGTGGTATGTCCAAATGGAACAAAAAACGGATATTTGTATATTGTTGACTCTAAGACTGAGTATAACGACAGCAATGGTGGCGATGAAATTAAGCTTACAAACGATAGCACGTCAGGCGGAATAAATATTACTGATTTTGATTTCGCAGTTTATGGTGATAGCAGTCCGACCAGAGTATCTGTTAATATAAAGGTTGCAGAAGGGTGCTCAGTATTACAGCAGAAAGAGTTTGATACATTAGTTACTTTGTTAGGAAGCTAAGATATGACAAAACATAAATCTGGTGCAGCGGCATTAATTCTTGTTGTGCTTACGATGGTGACGGTACTTGGCATAGCCGTGACAAGCGCTTCGCAGTCTACAATAAACCTTCGTGATGCTGCATATTCTACTCAAAATGATCAGGCTCTGGCATGTGCCCAGGCCGGTATTGAAATAGGGTTAGCAAATACAAATGAAGATAACGATAGTTTCGAAGAGACTAAATTGCTTTCATACGATGGCCGGGATTTATGCACGTATGATGTGCAAAGCGGTTCTATGCCGGATGGGACCAAAGTTATCCCTGCTCATGTAGTAAAAGAAAATCTCACCCAGCAGTATAATACCGGCGGTTCTAATGACACAATAACTATCGAGTTTAAGCCTCTTGGGAGTGATGAAAAAGCTTCTATTGCTGTTTATTTGTATGATTTGCAAGGTGGAAATGAGCTCACCAGACAGATGATTTACTGCTATCGCGGAGGTTCTCTTCCTCCTGACGATTTTGAAAGAAAGACTGCCAATGGTGATGGAGTATGTAGTCTTAATGTTCCGTTAAAGAAAGCCGCCTACCTTAGGATTAGACCCTTGTACACTGATATGCAAATCAGAATTACAAATTTTCCTTCACAGACAGGCTGGGAAATAGTTTCTGTCGGAACTGCAGGAAAATCAAGAAGGACAATTAAGGCCTACAAGTTTTACAGCCAGCTGCCAGCAGCGTTTGATGAAGCAATAGTGTCCTTTGACTAGCTTGTTGTCTTGTAAGAAAGAATAGGCTATTTTTTTAAAGTCTTCTCGATAAGTTCTTTTATTTGCTCTGGGTTCATTGTGTCTTTGATTATGTATCCATCGGCTTCAGATTTTGTATCTTTCTTTTCTAAATCTTTCAGGGATAAAACTGTCATGAGATAAACCGGGATTTTTTTGGTCTTTGGATCTGCTTTTAATTCTTTAAGAACGGTTATCCCGTCAATTTTTGGAAGCATTACATCAAGGAGTATTATGTCAATGCCGGCGATCCCTTTGGCTTTTTCGAGTGCTTCCTGGCCGTCTGCTGCTGAGATAATTTCGTATCCTGATGCTTTAAGATATTCTGTATAAATTTCTCTAAGTGATTGTTCGTCTTCGACTATCAATATTTTGGTTTTGCCTGACATACTTCTACCCCATTAGCCTATCAGAAGTGCATTTGTGAGTAAAGCTGGTGTAGAATCATTTCTTAATCGGAAGAGTAAAAAAGAATGCGGTTCCCTTCCCCAGCTGGCTTGTGAATCCTATTTTTCCATTCATTGCTCTGATGTAGCTTTTTGCGATGTATAGGCCTAATCCTGTGCTTGTTCCTGTCCCATCAAGTTTGAGTCCTTGAGTGGCGCGGCCGAATTTGGTAAATATTTTGGAATAGTCTTTTTTGTCTATCCCGGGTCCGCTGTCGGTTACGCTGACTTTGAAGTTTTTGTTGTCTTTTTCTATGCTGATTCTGACTGATCCTGATCCTGAATATTTTACTGCGTTGCTGATAAGGTTTTCTACGACTTCTTTATATTTCACGGGGTCGACATCAGCTTCGACCTTAATTTTTTCTGGAAGAATTAGGTCAATATGATTTTTATGTGCAAGTTTTTCGAAGCTTTTAGTTACCTCTATGGTAAGCTCGTAAATATTATTTGGGCTGATATCAAACATCATTCTTCCTTGCTGTATGCGGGATATGTCAAGGAGCTCGTTTATTATTGATTGCAGCCTTGTTAGACTGCTTTCGGTTTCTGTCAGAAAGCGCTTGTTTTTTTCGTCTATTTCTTTCTTGGCAGTATTCTGGTACATCCATAAATTATTTTTTGCAATAGAAAGAGGAGTCTTCAATTCGTGCGAAGCAATTGAAATAAACTCATCCTTCATTTTATCAAGCTCCTTCAAATGCGAATTCGCGACCTTAAGTTTAGAAGCAAGGGTTTTGGTAGAAGAATACAACTTCGAATTTTGCACAGCGAGACTAACAATGTCGGTGAAGGCTTTTATCAAAATTAACTCTTGTTTACTAACTTCCGAATAGTCCTTGATCATACTAAATATTAAAGCCCCAATGGATTTATTTCTTACTAATATTGGCATTACCAGACTTGTTTTGATCCCTGCTGCGTTTTGATTTGCAATAGCGTCCTTGTCTTTTAATATTGGTCGGAATAGATCTGGCCAATAGTTAGTATGATAAGACTTCTTGTTTTTAATAGCTTTGATGAGAATATTTCCCTCTGATCGAAGAGGAATCTCTATTTTATGAAACGGAACTACACTTACTTCTTGTGTTTTTTGTGCTTCTTCCGTTTTAGATAACGATATTCTATTTAATGTTCTTTGATTTTCGTCTACCAAAGTAAGTACAATAATCCTGTAGCCGAGGTTAATAAATCCTGCATCAAAAAGCAACGTATTTGCAATCTTGCTAATAACCTTGTCATAGTCAAGGGTATTAAGTATGAGAGATTGTAACGAAAGTATGACTTTTATTAGCCTGCTCGAGTCGAATTTGCTACTCAATATTAGTTTGTAACGAACAACTAATTCGAATTATACAATAATTTGGCTCTTAAATATTTGCCTTCTTATCCCTATCTAAATTTTGATTTCTTGAGTATTCTGTTTATTTCTAATGGAGAACGCCCACTTAAAAAGGCCATTATAGCGATCCAAATTTGTCTTGGATTTAGTCCTTCAAGTAATATTGGAGGGAAATTATGTGGGAAACGGTTAACTTTTAAAGGAAACACTGTTGATATATCTAAAGGTGTTTCCATGATGTCGGAACATAAAATGATCAATAAATCTGGTGTAAAACTCCCTGCTCGTGTAAGAAGTATGTTCCCCCCTGCAATAGTTATTATTGGATAACTTGATTGTCCCTTCCCTGGATTTCCATGAGCCTTAATAAATAGTTTTATGTTTTTTTCCATAGCAAATCTTATCGCGTCCGCTTGATTACATATTTCAGGATCCTCGCCAGATATGTTTAACGAACTGATAGCTGGAACCATACCTTGAAAAATCATCTTTCGTGAAAGGCCTTTCATAAACGGTGTTCCAGTTGGATCCCAATTTTGGAAAAACATTATCCCGTCTGGATTAGTGTAAATCATGTGTGCTGGAGGATACTTATTAAGGTTTCTTGCCACAGGGAACCGTATGAAGGTTACTGAATCAAACCTTGGGCCATATTTTTGCCTAAAACCTACGGGATTTGTTAAGTATTCTTTCATTGGTGGTGAAATACCAGTTAAGTCTGGTAAGTTGGGGAATTCACCAAGTAACAGCTCAAAAGGATAAAATCCGGCGGTTGGCCTTCCTTGTCTTTGTGAGCCTTTTATGTGGCATAATTCGTTGAAAAAATTTGGATGATTCCCGTCTCCTATTATCGCTGCAACGGAACCATTCATCACTGCAACTGTACCCCCCGAGTTCATCGCCTCTGTGGCCTCTCTTATAGCATTGGCATCTGGATATAAAATTTGAAATTCAGGAAACAATTTGGGTTTTTCTTGCCATGGTGCCATATCTAATTATTATAAACGATATATTTAGCGTTGTACTCGTTATACCAAAATTCTGTAAGTAAAAATCTGAAAAATGATATTATAGCCTTGTAATGGATTATAGAGTTGCTCAGGATTGTCAGGATATAGCAGAGAAATGCAGACTTGATAGATTAAATGGTGCCGCTAAGTTGCTTGAAGTAATAGACGTGCAAGCTGGTAGTCCTCCGGGAAAGGATCCCGTGATAGGCACCTTTTACCGCACAATATCTGATGCAGTTGTTTGTGGGGATGAATCTGTGATCAAGTTGTTGGGAGATGTGGTGGCACAAAGACCTGATCTTCCTCCAGCCTCCTTAGCCAACTTGATGTTTCGTGCTGTTCAGTCCCAGCTATTATTTACAAAAGATGGTTATCCTCACGGGTACGAAACAAAGAGAAAATGGAAAGAGTATATCATGAAATTAACAGATGACGTGTCCTTTTATTCCGAATTATTAGCCACCTTAGAAAGAAATACAACAACAACAAAGTATCAGCGATACCTTCCACCGTTATCATTAATTACGACTTTGTGTCCTTATAAAGACGTGTCAGTAGCTGATTTAGGATGTGGTGGAGATTTAGGTTTCCCAGGTATAATAATTAGGGAGTCTTTTGCCGAGTTTACTGACAATACAGGTGGATTTGTCACCGACGCGACTCGGTTCGAAAAACTTGGTAGAATTCAGCTTTACGCAGTTGATAAGGAACACCCACTATCAGATGTTGCTATTAGTTGGAGATTTGCCTGTAGTTATTATCCGTCGGAAATAATTGATGGGGAGGATCGCAGAGAAAAGGAGTTTGAGGCAAGGATCAGAGTGGGTAAAGTCGGGCAAAGGTTTATTCAGGCAGATATAACTGAGCCTAGCTTCCCGGCATTATTTGGTGATAAAAGGGTAGATTTTGTTACCATTTTAACCACTCTATATCAGCTGCCGGACAGTTTGAAGGTAAAAGCGATTAGTAATGCCAAAAAATTATTGGAAGATGACGGTACGATTATTGTTCAAGACTTCTTTTCTAAAGATCCTAAAAATCCATCTGGTTTCGATACTAACATTAATTGGAGCGGGCCTAACTCTTACAATACCTTTGTTCTTTCCAGCCATACTAGGTGGATGCCGTTGCATGTTCTTGGCTGGAATGGTGGTCGTTGTACTGAGGTTTGGAAAGGGGAAGACTTTGATGAATTTATTAGTAAATTTGTAAGTTAAAAACCCGGGTTTTGTTGATGGTTAAGGAGGTGAAAATAAATGATTATGTTGACAAATAAAATAGCTAAGGTTGCGATAGAGGATGCGCAAAAGGAAGCAGAGGGTCTCGGTATAAAAATTTCTATCGCGGTGGTTGATGAGCACGGAATAATTGTTAATCTTGCTAAAATGGACGGAGCTTTTGTTGTAAGCCCTGAGTTTGCGTATCAGAAAGCCTATACTTCAGCGACTTTGGGGCTTCCCACCGCTGATATTGCCAAATACTCAATTCCTGGTAGCCCCTATTACAATATTGTTAATATATTGCCTGGTAAACTGACAACAATCGAAGGAGGATTACCAGTAATAATTGATGGAAATGTTGTTGGTGGAGTTGGCGTAGGTGGATCTTCGGATGTTACTCAAGATACACTTTGTGCTAAAAAAGCAGTCGAGATACTGAAGGCTCATATTAAATAACCAATAATCTAAGGAGGCAGGTTTTTTCCATGCTTTGAGTTCTTGAATTGTGCGTGAGTATTCTGGTTTGTCGGAACGTGGAAATCTATTTCAAACCGAGGATCGAGCAGAAGAGGAACCTTAAATATGTGAAACTCTAATCTACTTTTTGTGTTCCTTATATTAACAATAGACTTCCTTTCATATTTATCTAGTTCTGCAATTTCTTTAGACAACCTAGCCTTGGGCCACAGATGTGTAAAAAGTTCATTATCCATCATTTGGGAAATAAAATCTCTGTACCAAAGTTCTTTAGTTCTAGCTTGTTGGTTAAATTTGAAGAGTATTAATTTTTGTAATAATGATTCGTGCCACTTTTCGAGTTCTTTCCCATCTAGTAATCTGTTTTGAATAAATTGAGGGTTAAACACCATCTCTATTGTTCTGTTCATGTTTTTGATGATTTGTGGTTTTGCCTTTTCAGTAATTTCATAAACCCACGATGTTCTCTCATTCCACGCTAAAAATCTCCAGCTGAAGTCGAGGACGTATGCCGGGTACGGCCAGTTGTTTATGATTGGGTTGACTTCTTTTCTGATTTTTTCTATTTCTTCTTGTGTCGGCAGGTAGTTTCCGATTAATAAGAGGTGGTTTTTTTCTTCTTCTTTCAGATCCATGACTTCGATGATCCGATCTATTAATTCCCGAGGGGGGTTTGACACCCTTCCTTGCTCTATACGGCTTAGGCGTGAAGGTTCTTTCCATCCAAGGGCAAAGGCTATTTCAAGCTGTGAAAGGTTCTTCTGGACTCTATAGTCTTTGATTAATCCTCCTAGTGATGCTGACATTTTGTTAATTATACAAAATATGCGTCAAAAGATAAATGCAATTACTTGCGTCAAGCATTTGACCATAATAATTGTATATGGTATTTTTTTAGTAAACATAATGGGTATCGCATCTTACAAAATAACGCGGGGCGACATTAAAATGTTTACTGAAGGAAAAAGGGATAATAAAATTGACCTTATTTTGAATGATCTATCAAGCAAATTGAAAATCAATAACAAAAAGAAGGCGGAAATAGCAGAAGAAATCGTCGGTAATCGTTATAATCTGGTAAAACTTAACTGGATTAAAACACATAAAACAAAGAAAGAAAAAATGGTTGGAGTATTTATAGAAATGGAAAGAACATCGTGAATAGCAAAACAATAGCAGTGGATTTTGACGGGGTAATACACAAGTACAGTGAAGGATGGAAGGATGGTAGCATATACGATGATGCGGTTGAGGGAGCTTTTGAGAAACTAGATCTGCTTGTTAAGTGTGGCTTTCATATCATTATACATACTACTAGAATGGATGTTGATGCAATCCATGAATGGATAAAAAAGAAGCAGGACGAAACATCAACGTCGTGGGGATATAAAGTAGCCGGCCAGAAACCAGAAGCTCTTGCATACATAGACGATAGAGGAATAAGATTCACTAACTGGAACGACATGGTTAAATATTTTATTTGAGATGAAAATAACAATTGAGCAAACTAAAAAAGAGGGTAATGTGGCCTATGCAATTCTAAAAAATGAGGTCAAAGCTATCTGAGACGCGTGTAATGAGTTTCTAAAGAACGGAAAAAACAGTGGGAGTATTTATTGAAATGGATAGAGCGTAGGAAAGGGACTTAAATTTCCGCTGTAAGCATTCAAAAGAAATTGATGTGCGATAGCAGATAGAATTTGCTATGGCATATCAATCGAGATATGCAAAGGGGCAAGTGCGCCACACCAAAAGGAGGTGCGAAATGGTGCGCTGGAAGTTAGTGTGTCGTGGGGACAAAGGAGACATCAGGCCAAGGCCACCGTGTCCTTATCCTCAACCGCCGCTGCCACCGCCGAAGTGAGGTGTCAAATGAGACCAGAAGAAACACCGCGACCGAGGCCGGCACCGCCCCCGCCTCCACCTGCTGATAAGGGAGGAAAGCGATAACGCATCGCATAGCCTCAAGCAGTGGGAGGAAGAGTTAGTGGGCAGGCTATTACATTGTGGTGTCAACCACTCGTACAAAATAGCCTGTCCTTTTCCTTAAATATTATGGATAAAAAATACTTAAGAAAAATAGAAAAATTAGGACTGACGTGGGATCAGGTACACTATGCCTTTTTTGATGGTGTAAAAACTATGGTTAAAATCCGGGGAAAGATGGGGTCTGATAGCTGGAAATTAGGTCACGACAGGTACAGTATTGCGGACTTGGAGTGTCTTATTCCAGAAAGTCATAGGGTATTCAAGGATAGATCCGTATTTATTTTTGATGCAAAATATAAATATTGTGTTACCAAAAAAGACTCTAAAGGAATTATGCATATACATCTCGACTTCCCGTACAGGGATAAGTTTAATGCCGGAGAAGCCAGTTATCTGATCCATGAGATTGGCCATTACATAACGAAAGATAGATCAAAGAAGACTAAATATGAGCGTGAATTCGAGGCAATAAGGTTACAGCATAGATTTGACAATCAAGTTAAGGATAAGGATTCCCGTAGTTATTTATATTCACTAGATTTTGGGGAATATGTTCTCGGATTCTATGAGTTTTATACGAAAGAGCTGGGTCTCGAGCCTGTGGCAGTGACGACCTTTGTTAACGCGTTTTTTCAGTTTGCATATAAAGACATCGGACAAATATACAAGGACGAAACACCGCTTGAGTTTGGATGGTACACGGTTTACGGAGTCTGTTTGGCCAAATTATTAAAGTGAATACTGCCAACTGAAGTTGGCGGTTTCCTATGCCTTCACTTCGTGAGTCAGCCTTAGGCGGACGCCTATCCATCCCTTGACAGGAGTCAGGGGCTTTAATCGACATAATAACGATGAATTAAGTCGAACAGTCTCTTGTGGAAAATAAGAATCTCAGAATATTGGTTGAGGTTCGGCTTTAGGAGGGAAGAACCCAATGGCGTATACTTACCTTCAACCTAAACATGATAAGCTGTATACTGTAAAGCAAAGTGTTTAAAATTTCCAGACTGCCCTTATGGAGACTATCATCGGATTGGATATCGGAACTTATAATATAAAAGCTGTATCCGTCGAAAAATCCAAAACCAACATCTTATTAAGAAAGTACGTTGTTTCTGCCTCAAATGGGCTTTACGACAAAATTATTTCAGGTTCAGCCGACGAAAATGCCCAAGCTGTTGCGTTTATAAAGCACTTCATTAAAGAACACGCTTTAAATACAGATAAAGTTGTCGCAACAATCCCTGAAAACAAAGTATTCAGCAAAGTTATAACTATGCCATACATAGATGGAAAGGGTTTTAGACGTGCGGTGGAATGGGAATCGGAACAGCACCTCCCCCAGGCTCTTTCTGAGGTTTACCTTAAATACACAATCTTACATAAGCAGGGTATAGACTCTAATGACGCCGGAAGAGAATTGCTGGAAAAATATTTGCCGTCATTGTCCTCGAAATTTATGAAGGAAGGCGAGCATCCGACGGCGCTTGCAGATATTCTGATAGTTGCTGTGAACAGAAATCTGGTTGAAAGATACCTCGACGTATTTTCCTCTGCTGGACTTGATACAATAGGTCTTGAGCCCGTATCCATTTCTACAATACGCAGTACAATAATTGAGAGTTCTGATGTGTCTACCCTAATTCTCAACTGGGGGTACAACAGCATCGATTTCTATCTGTCAGTTGGAAACAAGCTTCGTTTCGTAAGAACCGTCAACATGGGTGTCGGTAATTTCAACCGGGTTTTGGCACAACAGCTTGATATTTCTGCAACCCAGGCAAATGAATATCTTTACACATACGGATTCAAAGAAAAAGAGCTAAACGGAAAAATAAAAGAGATTATTATGCCTGTAGTTGCTTTGATCCTTGAGGAATACAGAAAATCAGAGAAGTATATAATTAAAAAGTCATTTCTTAAGGATAAAGAAGACCGCATAAAAAGGATTATTTTAACAGGGGGGGGTGCATTGATACCCGATGTCATGTTATATTTAGTAGGAGAAGTTCTGCCCGAGGTTCAGCTTGCCAAAGTCTGGAAGAAATTTGATCTATCCGGGGTTGACACGACAGACCCAAGGCTTGAACTTTTAGGTCCAATGTTTGCTGCAGCAGCAGGTGCAGCGCTTAAGGAGGATTAAGTAATATTATGCCAGCTTCTTTAACATCCGGTATTAACTTTATTCCTGACGATGTAGTCGAGTCGAAAACAAGAGAAGGCTACAAGAAAAGGGGGTTTTTGGTGGGTCTGGTCATTGTCGGGTTATTTGTTGTCGCCGGTGCAGGAATTTTCATTTATAATAAAACCCTCGAAGCTCAGCTTAGTAGAATTCAACAGGATATATCAGAGAAACAAGGCGAAATTACTCGGCTTATTCCTGCAGGTGAATCAGGATATGTTTTGGGTACCAGGCTTGAGGAAATTGAATTCCTGCTAAACGACAGAAGATATTATTCAAAACTTATGGATTTGCTGAAAAGGACTACTCCGGAGACTGTAAATCTTACCGACTGGAATGTTTCCGAAAACACTCTGACGTTAACCGGAACCACGCCAAGTACTTATTCTCCTATTGCTGAATTCAAAGAAAATCTGTTGAATGATAAATCTGATGATCCACAAATAATAAAAGAAGTTCTTTTCGAAAATGCCGCACTTAATAAAGAAGACAAGATCATAACATTTACATTAAAGATTGACCTAAGCCCTGAGGGATTAAAAGAGAGTATTAAGTAGTTATTATTATGGATAATAAAGATACGGATGAAGATAGAAAAAGTCCAGAGACCCCAGAGAGTTTAAACCCGGATAATACTGTGAATTCTCAACCGTCTGCGCAAACAGGCAATCCTGTGCAAGCACCGCCTCAACAGGCAAACATGTCAGCAAAAATAAAGATTCCTAAAAAACCTAAAAAAGAGTTTTCGATGTTCTTGAGTTATCTGAAAACCTTTTTCGTTATCATAATTGAACTCGGAATAATTTTAATGGTGGTAATGTTTGTCATTATACCTCAGTACAATAGATATCTTGAACTTCCTCCTCAGCTTAAAGATAAAAAAGCAGAGCGTGTGGTAATAGACGAACAGGTCAATTATCTGCGGAATATCTCTGAACTTGGAGATAAACTTGATGAATATTCGGTACTGTCAAAACAGGCCATTCCAGTAAGTGATGTAGAAATTCCGTATTATCTTAATCAGCTTTTGTATATGGCCGAGCAAAGCAATGTCACAGTTACCGAGCAATCGTATATCGGAGTGGAAGAGTCAGACAGTGAGCAGAGTGTTGCTGATGCATCATCTTCAGATATTGTTGAATTAGAAAAGCCTGATCCGATGGCTCCCTTCCCTCTAGGGGTTGGAGATCCATTCGAAGAGGATATAGGCTTGCAAAATCCTATTCCAAAGACAGCTACTGCTGCGAGCAAAATAGCTGTAAAGATGGGGATAGAAGGTACGTATGAAGATCTGACTAAATTCCTTGAGATGCTCGAAAAAAGCCGACGGCTTATGAATGTTGCTGCGATAGAGTTTAGTCTAGTTAAGAAGGATCAAAATTCAACTGACACTGCTTCTGCGAAGAAGGAGGGTGTTGAAGTTCCTGCTTTCCACCTGAATATGTCAATTATGGGATATTTTCTTGAAGAAAGTGATGCTTCAGGACTTGATGTAAAAGTCCTTATCAGCAAGCCTGTCAGAGAAGGAATAATAACAACTCTTTCAAATATGGATTATTATTACATTGAGCCATCAGATATTGAAGTAGGGAAGATAAACCCGTTCGAAGATACTACAATAGTACCAACGGCTGAAAATACTCCTAAAGTACCGGCGGTAAATCCTGGTCTTGATATAATCCCGCCACTTCCATAATCCATAATCCATAATTATAATTATTGTGTGAATTATTATTCTTCTTCTGAAGTCTGCTTGTTGTCTACAACTCTTATATCAATATATTTTCCCTCTTTTATAATGCGAGCGAAATACTCCGACCGTAAGGTCGAGGGATTTGAGCCATAAAACTCGCGAAGCGAGCATTACTTTTCCACCGAAGGTGGGAATGCAAGGAACGAAGTGACGCTACTTTTCCACCGAAGGTGGGAATGCAAGGAACGAAGCGATGCTACAGCATACCGCGTGCGTAAGCTCGCGGTAGTTGATAATGCGAGCGAACTTCGCGGTGATCCTAACACATTCAGGTTTTCTAGGGTGTAGCATGGTTTGTGCTAAAATATGTTTATGTGGATTTGGGACTATAAAATAAGAAAGAACTGGAAGCCGAAAACCGGTAAGGAGTGGGAGTGGTTTTTGGTGCGCAAGGTAAATTACGGTGATTTTAAAGGCTTAAATAAAAGGGTCTTTGTTAAATTTTTCAAGAAAATAAAAAATAGGCTGGATGTTGGAAAACGAGAAATGCTTGCTGACTATTTACGAAATGTATAAATTGGCTCCTCTGCAGAAAAAAGCAATCGATTTTTTTGCTATATCGACTCTCAAAGATAGTTTTTATTGGACTGGTGGAACAGCTTTATCAATACGTTATTTACACCACAGGAACTCACTTGATATAGATCTTTTTACCGGCGAGCCTTTTTCTTTTGATGATGTGAATTCTTTTATCATTGATTTTAAGAATAAAAATGGAATAGATAAAGTTGAATACAAAAAAGTATTTGATCGATGGGAGTTTTTGTTAGAGAAAGGGACTGAGAATTTGAGAATAGAATTTGTTTACTACAATCACGAGAAGAAAACACTTGGCGTTAGAAAATGGTATATGGATGTTTTAATAGATTCTCTTGAGGACATCGCCGCCAATAAGACATTTGCATTTTTTGATAGGAACGAGCCAAAAGATTTATTTGATTTATATTTTTTAATTAAGAAAGCGAAATTTACTCCAGCTAAGTTACTTAATTTGGTTCGCAAAAAGTTTGGTGCGAGATTTACAGAGGATATGTTTTGGAGCGAATCATTCAAGAGTCTAAAACTTTTAATGACTTTGCGACCACTTCTTTCTGAAAAGAACAAAAAGGAGCAGGATGAACTTCTCGAAGATATTGAAGATTATTTCAAATCTGGTTCTAGAAAATATCTTGATTCTGTACTTGCTTTAGGATAATAAACCGAGGATTTAATTAAGATCTTTTATTTTTCTTCTTCTGAAGTCTGCTTGTTGTCTACAACTCTTATATCAATATATTTCCCCTCTTTTATTGCCTTTATTTTAGCAATGGTTCTTACGCTTTGTATTGTGTGGCCGCTTTTTCCGATTAGTATTCCCATGTCGTCGGGGTGAACTTTGATCTGATATAAAACAGCTTCCCTTCCCTGTTCAGATGTTATTTTTTCTTCAGATATTTCGATGTCTGATTCGTGGTTTACAATGGTAGAAACAAGAAATTTAATTAGATCCTGCATGTTTTTATAAACTATTTGACTGGTTCTTTTGTTTCTGACGTCTTTTTATCTGCAGTCTCACTCTCGTTTTTAGTAGCTTCTAAGGCTTCTGGCTTGCTTTCAGCCTTTGGTTCAGTGGTTGCTTTTGATTCGTCTGACTTGGATGGTTCGATCTTTGCTGATTCAGGAGGTGCTTCTTGAGTCTGTGAGTCTTTGGTTTTCTGTGCTTCTTCATCTTTTTTAGCCTGTTTGGGATTGTACACAGTATATTTATATTTTCCGCTTATAAGTTTTAAAACGGCGTGGCTTGGCTGGGCGCCTTTTGATTTCCAGTATTCATATCTATCCTTTTTCCATTCTACTTTGTCAGGATTTTCAGTGGGGTTGTAACTGCCGATTATTTCTTGGTTTTTCCCGTCGCGCTTTGATTTGCGATCTATTACAACAATTCTGTAAGCCGGAGCGTTTTTTCTACCGACTCTTGATAATCTTATTCGAAGCATGACTGGTATTATATGAAATAATTAGGTTTTTGTCATTAATGCGAAATGTATCTGTGACCCGTACAAAATTTGACAAAAGTTACACGTGTCCTATAATGTGTAAATGAATTTGAACGGTGTTTCTTCCGAAGAGAAGCTTGTTCAACCTCAACGGCATAACAGTTATCCTAGAATTTCAAGAAGGTTCTTTATTACAGGAAGTACTTTATTAGCAGTAACTGCTCTTGCTGATAGGTCTACTAGAAGTTTACCAATCCAAGTGGCAACCGGTGTACAAACACCATCGGGGGCTTCAGCTATACAGGAGGTGTTAAGCAGAAGTCAGTTATTCGTAGATACAAAAATAGATTCGGCAACAGGCCAAGTGATAAGAAAGGTTATTTCAGCTACGGGTACTAACGGGTCACAAGTTAATTTTTCATTAACGCCTGTTTTTGGTAATGATTCTCCTACTTTCATATCTGATATGACTGGTAGCAAAAAGTTTGCTTATACCTCAAATCTTAGAATTAATTATAGTGGCGAAGTCAATCCAGTTTATCTTAGTGGTTGGTATGGTGGTTTTTCTGAAGATGAAGATTTGATGACGTCGGGTTATCGGGACTCTGGTTCAGGTGCTAGAATGTTTTTTGAAATTTTCAGTTCTAAAGAAGGTCGTATGGTAAGAGTCGAACTGACTAGCTGGTCAAATGAGAATTTGCCGACAACGGCAGTTCTTGATCCTTACGAAATTGATTTGAGTGCATTAAACAATCTTGAGGAAACTTTGTGTCAGGCAATCGCCAACCGTCAATTAGTCTCGGATGGATAATAATCAAATGAACTTGTTTGATAAACATGTAATGATCTAGCATTTACAGATTTAATTTGTTGATTAAATCCGTATTAGATCATAATTCGATGTCATCGAAATATCTTGATGAGTTCCAATCATACGTTTCATACGTTTATACTTTCGTGAGAGGCCAAGTTTTTAACACGGGTTTTTTGTGTTGATGGACGGGTACGGCCTTTGTGTGGTGTCCATTTTTCTGATAATCCATAGTATAATAAACTAAAGATATGAAAATACTTCCTGCACAGCGCCTCTCATTATTGTTTAGGTCTCTGATTTCGTTGGTTTTCTTCTTTATTTTCTTCACTTTTTTTAACTTAGTATTTCAGAAAACCGCATTAGCATTTTGTAATGTTATTCACGTTTTTTATGGTCCTGGAGTGTATATCGAAAACAATTGTCCTTCTGGAGGGGGTTGTCATGCACTTCCGGGAAATAACTATAAATACGAGGTAGACTGCTATGCTGATGGAAACGCACAGGAAACAGTATCTGAGGGTACACACGGAGATTGTTCGTGTAGTGGTGGCGAGGAGAAACCTTTAAACGGAATAGTTTTGCTTCCAGATGGAGTTACGAGGTGGCTTGCAGAGGAACCGACGGATTGCAGCTATGACAAAGGTGCGGGTGGTAGAGGCGGAAATGTAACATCTTCTGTTGGAAGCCTTTCATGGGTTTGGGACGATACTAATAAGCTTTGGTTTTATAATATCTCATCCGCTCCCGATGGAACAGTAACTTCTACTCTGACGCCTCCAACAGCATGTGGATATACTTGCGACTACTCATTCGTCTGGGATTCAGCGGATTGGACTGAAGTTCCAAACTCTAAAAGTCTTACTTGTTCCACTACTTTCAATCACGACTCAACACGTGGCGAATTGATAGCCCATGTCTTAAAGCCAATACCACAGCCTAAACCCAACCTGACCGTTTCTGATCTTGCGGTTAATCCTTCTGATCCCGAGCTTAACGGAGCCCATACTGTTACTGCTAATGTTGTTAATGATGGTAAGGTGGATATTAATAACACTCAATTTAATAATCAAATTTACCTTGATGGTTCTGCGACTGCAATTTCTGGAAAAGATATTTCAATAAATACTCTTTCTAAAAATGGAACAACGACAATAACTTTTACTGAATTACAAATTGCCACAGCAGGAAATCATACATACAAAGTTTGTACGGATACGGGAAATACTATAGACGAAAGCAATGAGAATCAGTCAGACAACTGCGCTGAAGTTACTTTTGAGATTGAGGCAGTCAGAGTATGGGGCAATATCTATTTCGCTCAAGATATAGGTGACTGCCCTGATGATCCTCAAGTTTTCGTATTGACCCAAAAACAAAGCTGGAAGACTTCTATTGAAGAGATAGTGTCGGTGACTCTTTATCGTGGTGATACTATAATTGGTACTGTAGAAAGTACAGATAGCGATGGCCAGACGAAATATAATTTTGATAATTATCTGATTCCTTATTCAGATGCTTCTTCACATAGCATTTCTCCAAAGATGAAAGAGCAAGACTTTGATATCTTATACAAGGCATGTACCCTTCCTCCTAAGTCTTTCTTAGCTGAACAGTCGGTCTCTGGTCCTTCTGTAGGCAGTGTATATCCTTTACAAGACGATATAGTTATGTATACGGTTGAAACTAATAAATGGTTTCAGGCGTTTAACGGCGGTGTTCATTTTAACTCTGACCTATCTGTCAACGTCCTTGACCGTTTTGCCCTTATCGGCAAAGCCGATGATCCTCCGCATAATAAACTCGCTAACTATAATGTTGGCGGATTAGTGTCGTCTGGCGGTTCTGTAGTTATAACCGGCGGTAAAGCGTGCATGCAAGATTTTGACTGGCAGGCGAGTGAACTAAATAGAAACTTAGAAAATCCGTATAACAGCAAATTTTTCGGATTGATTCAATCACCCGACTGGCAGGAAACTGGTACAACTATAACTAATATAGACTTTACCAAACCAGCCTTTTCAGACGAACCTTCAATATCAATTGATCTCACCAATGGATATAAACAGGAAACCTCGGGTGGCAAGCAATATAACGCATTTGTCTTTGCAGCAAAAAAGTCCGGTGCCACAATTTACATTGATAACGATATTATTGCCAATAACCCAGATAAAATCACTCTGATAATAATCTCTAACGGCAATATAGTTATAGACCCAAGTGTTACCACAATTGATGCTGCACTGTTTGCTGCAGGCACCATAACATTTACCAGCAACGGCAAAGATCTGGATGTCCCGATTATTGTTACTGGCGGTGTGTATGCTGGCAATATAAACTTTAATCGTGATCTAAAAGACATCCCTCAATACATAGATTTGGCAGCAGAACGGGTGTTGTATAACCCCGCTATGATTGCATTATCAAACAACCCTGGTATGCATGAATCTATAAAGATAACAAATTCTTATTG
>MEVH01000030.1:18246-43396 GCA_001772665.1 candidate division WWE3 bacterium RIFCSPLOWO2_01_FULL_39_13 | reverse complement strand
GTACTTAAAAGATACAAATACTGGACATATATATACAGCACAACGACAAGCACCAGCCAAAGATTATGCAGAAAAGAACTAGAGTTAAGGACGCAATCACTGAGGGTAAATCCTAAGGACACTGAAAGCAACAGTAAGAAACAAAAAGACCGAGGACACAAGATACAAATTAAATTTAAAGTTAACAGCGATTATCATAGATTATTGCTTGAACTTTTTGTAAAGCTTACTGAGCACGACGCCATCGTTTTTCCAGCAGTTTGGACAGAGAGGATTAAAATATCTCCATCCGACACACTATCGGCATTTATGCAATTGGTATTTGAATTCATCTTCATACCGGCACCCATATTAACCTCAACTCCACTGTGGCTTCGAGTCCAATTATCAGTAGATGAGGATGCTTTAGACAATGAGGCACAAACATAAATCGGATTATTCTGCATACTAAGATCTATTCGCGATCCATCAGAATAATAGGAATCAAAAATATGGAATGAACAGACAGGCTCAGTCGAATTTGTCGAAATCAAGGAAACCGCCGGGACAATGTTATTAGGTGAGGCTTCATAATACAACTCAACATTACTGTCGGAAATACCTGCCACCAAGCCTCCATTAGGCATGTTCCCAGTTAATTCTTTATATTGATCAACATCCCCAACGTTTGAAGTAGAATAGCGTGTTTTAACGATATAAGACACATCTTTCTTGCTAGCTAAGGATATTTCATATGTACTGGTCTGAACCATCATATATGCAAAATATGACGAAGCTAAACCCAGCATAATAAAAATAGTCAAAGACAAAGATATTGCAACTTTCAAGAAAGCTGAAAGCACGGGAATATCAATAAGGTTGAGCTGCTTTAAATTTATTAGTTTCAGAGATTTATATCTGATAAGAGCTTTTTTAGATCGTGGATGGAATAAATCTTTCAATACAGATTTAAAACATTCAGTATAAGTACAGGAACAGGGTCGGGTACGCTTTTTACTCCGCATGTTAAATTTATCTTTCTTCCTGTCCTAATGTATATTTAACAATATCGAGTAAATTGTTGTCAAGTACCAAAAGTTATTTGTTTCTTATAGGATGTTTGAACTGATTTTATTTCTCCTCCACCCAGCACAACATCCCCTATGTAAAACACTGCGCTTTGACCCGGTGATATCCCAAACTCAGGCTTTTTCAGATTGATATTAAGAGTTAATTCAGAAATAGTTCCATTTGTCGTACTAACCTTGCGAGCATCGGAATTTTCTAATACTTTTATAGTACATGGGACTTTTTGCCCAAGATTCCTGATTCTGACAGTAACCGGTGCTTTTGACAAGGCGTCAAAGTTCTTTTTGCCTAAAACAGTGAAAAGCTCTTCTCCGTCAATAATAAAATCTGACGAATATGCATACTTTTTCTCGCCAACAACCAAAAGATTGCTTTTTACTATCTTGTCAATCACATATATTGGCTCTGATTTGTAGGCTTTTAGTACAAACCCTCTTCTCTGGCCGAACGTATATAGCTGGCAACCGCTATGAGCTCCTATCACATCTCCTTTTATATTGACAACATTACCCGGAAAATACCTCACATTTGTTTTTAAAAAGTCGGGCATTTTGACATTGCCAATAAAACAGATTCCTTGGCTGTCAGGTTTGTCTGCAACACTAATTTCCGACTTTCTTGCCATGTCCCGTACGTCAGACTTATATAAATCTCCTATGGGAAATAACGTTCTGCTAAGAATTTCGTCTCTTCCTGCGAGCTTGTATAGAAAATATGACTGGTCTTTGCCCGTATCTTTCCCAGACATTAAAAGGTAATTAAGCTTTAATGAATATTTATTATAAAAGTCATTTATCTCATTAATGTTATTAGAAACACGTGCATAGTGCCCTGTTGCAAGCAGTGCGTCTTTATCCTGTTTTAAAATATAGTCAATTAAAACACCGAATTTTATTGTGGAGTTGCAATATATATCAGGATTTGGGGTTATACCTGACTGATAGCCTTGATAGAAATATTGGAGAACCTTCTTTTTATATTCATCTCTTAAATCTAGGATCTTTATTGGTACATTAACTGCGCCTGCAATTTTAACAGCATCCGACTGATCTTGCCCAGAGGAACATCCACTTTGCTTGTCCCAACAGTTTAAATAAACGGCGGTCACATTGTCGTATATTCTCGCTAATAGATACAATGCGACAGCACTATCAACTCCTCCGCTAAGGGCAACAAATATTTTTCTTTTGTTCAAATTCATACTATTAATTATAGCGTGAATATTAAACTCAAGATATTAAGTCTCACCGTAATGATTAAGCAATACTATGTCAAGAAATGATCGAGTGAAGTACAGAGTCATTAGTTCTGTTTAATGAGATAGTCCATACCTCTTATATACCTAAAAACACTTTGTGCAGCAATGGCACCTTCAGCTGCTGATGTAACCTGCTGGTGCAAAAAATTTGATGAATCGTTTAAATCGCCTGCGCAAAAAACACCTTTTATACTCGTACCCATACCCGCATCTACCTTTACATACCCATATCCGCTAATATCCACACCAAGCTGTTCTGCTAGAATATTTTCAGGCGCATAACCTATTTGGATAAAAACGCCGTCAACAGACAGTCTGTTTGTCCCACCGATCTCTTTGTCCAAAACAATTTCATTAACTGTCTTCTTTCCGAGGATTTCCGTCACATTGACACCCGGAATTTCCTCTACATTCCTCTTATTTCTCGCATTATCAATATAAAGCGGTGCCGCCTTCAAATCTGATCGGTAGATCAAATATACCTGACTGGCATGCACAGACAGGTCACTTGCACCCTCTACTGCACTGTTGCCTCCGCCGATAACGGCGACGGTTTTGTTCTTGAAAAACGGCCCGTCGCAGGTCGAACAATAGCTCACGCCGAAACCACGATATTCATCCTCGCCTTTTACTCCCAGCTTTTTATGCTTTGTCCCCATTGCCAAAATAACAGAAGATGACATATAGTTATAGTCGTGTGTTTTTGTCTCAAAATAATTATCGCGAGAAATAATGTCAGTAACAATTTCTGCTTTATAATCAGAACCTAATGCAGTGGCCTGGTCTAAAAACAGCTTACTTAGTTTCTGACCGCTAATCGAGAGGTAGCCGGGATAATTCTCTACCTCTAATGCCTCTGTAATAAGACCTCCAGGCATAGATCCTCCCAACAAAAGAGTTTTAAGATTGTATCTGGTAGCGTAGATGGCAGCCGAACACCCCGCAGCACCTGCACCAATTATCACGAGATCATATTTATCCATTAATATTCGAGCTTTAAGTAAAAAACTATACTAAATTTATCATCTTCCCACTTTTATACGCGTCTATATTTTCAATTGTAGTTTTAATTATTCTTTGCAGCGCCTCAGCAGAATTAAAAGCATTATGCGGAGTAATTATGACATTAGGAAATCGTGCAAGAGCGTGATTCTCAAGTGCGATCTTAAAATCAACCCCGCTGCATTTGTCATTATACAAAAGCTCAACCTCTTCTGATAAAAACTTCTCACCCTCTAGCACGTCCAGACCAACACCGCCAACATGTCCTGTCTTAACTGCGTCAAATAGCGCATCTGTTTCTATTAATCCACCACGGGCAGTATTGACAATAATAACACCCCTTTTCATTTTTCCTATATTTTCGCGGTTAATCATGTGGCGTGTACCTGAATTATAAGGCACATGCAAGGTAACTATGTCGGCTCTTGACAGTACATATTCGAGTGGAGAATACATAAAACCATTTTCCGAAGCATATTTTTCATCTGGATATAGATCAAATGCTAGGATCTTCATACCGAAGCCTTTTGCCATCTGAATTACATTTTTTCCTATATGACCGGTTCCAATAACTCCTATTATTTTACCTTTCAAATCAATGCCAGTAAGACCATCAGGAAAAAAGTCTCCTTTTAAAACGCGGTCAATAGATTCAGGCAGTCTTCGAGTTAACGCCAATATTAGTGCCATAGCATGCTCTGCCACAGTATTGTCGCCGTAGGTGGGAACATTTGACACGGTTATTTTTTTCGAAGCGCAATATTTAATATCTACATGATCGTAACCAGTTGACCTAGTGGCAATATATTTTAGCTTTGGAAGCAGCCTAACAATTTCCTTAGAAAGGTCTGAACTTATAAAAACTGAAATAATTTCTGCATCTTTATATTTCTCGACATTCTCACTGCTGAGCCCTGCCGAAACTGTTTGAATATCATACCCTGCTCTAAGCTTCTTAATGTATGGCAGCTCCCAGTCTTTAACATCAAAAAAAACTATTTTCGTTTTGACGGGCAGGGAAGATGAACTCATATTTAAATAATACTACAATACGAAGTATTGCGTGTAGCACAATACGAAGTATTGCGTGCAACACAAATACTCATCCAGATTATTACAGATTATTACCGGGTTCTAACAAAATTCTTATACTCTTTGTCCTTCAGCATTTTCTCCTCGAGGAGACCCCTTAGATAAGTGCCACGAGAAAGCTTCTTTTCCTTTGAAATCCAGTCAAGATATCCTGACAGGTGTCCCGACAATACTATGTTGAAACGGTTTTTAATAAATCTCGACATTTCTTTCAGCCCGTCTATTAACGTTTTATCAAGGCTTTCGGTGGTATATCTTTTTATCAGCAAAGTGCCAGACTTGCCGCCTAAAAACAAGGGGAAAATCTTTTTCTGCAAATCGGATGAATAAACAACCAAAACAGGAATTTTATTTTCAATCGCAAAAGAAATCTGATCTGCAAGACGAATCGAAGGGCAGGAAGCATCCACGACAACAAGGTCACTTGTTTTTATTCTATTTTCAGCTATACGCAGATGATCTTTATTCCTTCCTGCCTGTCCTAAAACTTTGCGACTTAGAATCGCCTCTACGGACAGATCAAGTGTCACTATGTGTCCTAAGGATTTCATTAGGCTAACTTCCTTTTTATAAACATCATGATTATTTTTCGAAAGGGAAGGCTCACAGAGAAAATAGACATCCATACTTTATATTGTTAAATATGCAATACTTCGTATTGTAAATACGCAATACTTCGTATTGTAAAACACGCAATACTTCGTATTGTAAAATAAGCATTATAGTTTGTACAATAGGGGAAAAATATTCTACAGAGCCAAATAATATGATTACAAAAAACATTTACGTTCACTGGATAATCAGCAGTCTCGAAAAAGCCTATCCGGCTCCAAAAACTGAGCTTGAAAACTGGAAAAATCCGATCCAGTTTATGGTATGCGTTATTTTAAGCGCTCAGGCAACAGACAAAGGGGTCAATAAAATATCTAGGGAGCTTTTCAGCAGGTACAAAAATGCTGGCGATTTTGCCAAAGCCAAACAGGGCGAACTTAAAAAACACGTAAAATCTATCAATTACTACAAGACAAAAGCCAAAAGGATTATAGATGCTTGCAGGTATGTAAAAGAAAATTTTTCGGGAGAATTGCCTAAAAGTATAGACAAATTAGTTCAAATACCGGGAATAGGGAGAAAAAGCGCAAACGTAATTTTACAGGAAGCTTTGGGAGAATCCCAAGGAATAGTCGTTGATACTCATGTTACAAGGCTATCTTACCGTCTCGGGCTGACACCCCATAATGATCAAAAAGATGCCGAAAAAATCGAACAAGCGCTTCAAAGAATCATCCCCAAAAATAAATGGCAGTTTTACTCAAGTGCGGCAGTTTTACATGGAAGATATATTTGCAAAGCAAAAAGTCCAAACTGCAAAGAATGCGTCTTAAATAAAAAATGTCCCGCCAGCCTGTTTAATTAACAGCTATCACGTATAATATCGTTATCGGGGTGTGGCGCAGTTGGCAGCGCGCACGATTCGGGTTCGTGAGGCCGCCGGTTCGAGTCCGGCCACCCCGACCATTCACGGCAGGGATTTCTCATTTTTTAGAAAATTAAAAAATACCACAATTTCAAGCCAGGGAAGGGGATATTGGATTTTTTCAACACTAAACAACCCTTCTCAAGCAGCATCTCAATAATGGTAAACCCTAACGCCTAAAATGCAAGGATTCGGAGTGAATTCTATCTCTCCCCCAGTGCTTCCCCAGGTCTTTTCACTAAGTGCCGGGGGAGACCCCAATTTTTAAAATTTTCCTCCCTATCCTATTTTTCTTTTTTTATGATCAAGCAAAACATTTTGTAAAAGCTGAATTTAATTATTACCTGAGACCCAATAGCATATGGAGTACTTTTCTATTTTCCGTCACAAGAGGTCGTAATATACGGATCGAGCCAATTTCTTGCTAAAAATATTCAATAAGAATTTTACAAACAGCAAAATACTAATTTTAAAGAAACATAAGATATTCAAGTTATAAACTTTCTAAATAATCTTAATGCAGAAATAATCTGGTGGCACTTATTCCTTCCCTATCTTATACTTTCTCTATGCTGTGGAATTTAAACAAGGCGCTCTTTACAGTTAATGAGATTGTAATTACAACTTTCATTGCCTTTTTTATATGGTCTCAAAACAGCGACCTGCGCCTAATCCTTATATTCAGTTTGGCTTTTTTCGCAAGCGTTCCTATTGGATCATTACTGGCAGGTCTGATTATAGGCAATATTTCATCAAAAATGTCGGTGATATTAGCAAATATATTCCAAATTGTGCAGCTGATGTTGGTAGTATGGCTTTCGAAGAACCTTCAACTAGCGGACATTTTAATAATCGGTGCAGTCGGAGGCCTTGCCGAAGGCCTGCGGAACACCTCTATAATGACTATAGATGTAGATAAAAGGGTTGGAAACAATATTCGATATTTCTCAGAAGATACCTTTTTTTCCAGCATAGCAAAACTTATTGTTCCGCTTACCGCTGGGTATATTGTCACCAGATTATCATCAGGCTATATCGCTCTTTTTTACGCCAATATTTTTGTAGCAATTCTCAGCATTACGCTGACCACATTCTCGAAAATTCCACATCTACCAAGCAAATATGAGTTAAAAGCTATTTTTACTATACCTGGAACCAACCCAGACAAGCCCGCACTAGTAAAAGGGACTCTTCTAGAAGGACTAACCGAATCTATATCCATTACTATCCTCCCTATTATTCTGCTTTCATTTGTAGGAACTGTTTTCAACTGGAGCATCTTAAACACCGCTCTCCTGCTATTAATGGTGCTTATGAGCTTTATATTTAAAGAGCTTTTAAGCAGTATCGGCTCAAAGGTTGCATACAACCTTACTGCACTCTTTTTTGCCGCAGCAAGTATTTTCCTTGTTGCCCAGTATAACTTTATTGTTATTGCTGTCTTTTTGATCGCAAAAAGCTTAATGGATCTAGTCAAAAGTGTTAGCTATGATTCTTCGGTTCAGGAAATTATAGAAGAGGACAGGGTTCAGTATAAACTGCACCCCGAATATCAATTTCTAACGGATACATTTACTTCTATTGGAAGAATTTTGCCAATCATACTGCTTCTTTTGCTAAACGTCCAGCCGGATAATTCTCTAGTAATGAGATTTTTATTCCTGTGGATCGGGATTATGCCACTAATCACTATTTCAGTCCTAGGGAAAACTGCCATTTTTACCCAAGAAAAAGAAGAGGAGATAAAAAGTATAAGAAATGACGATATTCCGACGCTTTCAGGAAACCCCGCGGGAAGTTAAATCTTTTTAATCCGATTTTCTATTTCTGTTTTTGACAAAAGTCCATTTTGCGCGCCGATTTTGGTTATCACCGCCGAAGAATTCAAGGCACCCCATTTCAGACCAGCACCAATATCATGTTCATAAAGAATAGATGCGATAAAACCAGAGGCAAACGCATCTCCTGCTCCTGTCTTTTCAACAAATTCTGACTTTACAGCACTGACTTTATAACTTTTTTTGCTGTCTTTGGCATATGCCCCGGCCTTTCCTGCTGTCAAAACAACATTCTTTATCCCCTTCTCTACCAAAAGCTCCATTAAATCTTCTATATCAATTTGGTCAGGTTTTAATGAACTGTTCAGAATTTGACAGCCCTCCTCAATATTAGCAACCAGATAATCTACATACTTTAGTATCCCAGCAATCTCTTTTCTGCAGTTTTTCAATTCCCGTGACCCGGGATTGAAAAACAATCTAGCATAAGGATATTTCTTTTTAATTTTTTTAATATCTCTATACAGCGTCCTCACATCATCCCCTACTGAGGACAGAAAAATATTTGTGGAAGACAATCCAGTGAGACTGTGTTTTCTTGGATAACTATAAGTAAAAATTGTCCTGTCATGTTTATAGGATACTATTACGGATTGATCTGTTGGGTTATTATCATGTTCTATCTTTTTAATATCAACTTCATGAGATTTTAATGAGCTTTTAATGTCTTCCCCTTTAGTATCCGACCCAAGAACCGTATATATAGAGGCGTTAATTCCAAGCTTGCGCGCACCAACCGACACGTTTGCTGCACCTCCTCCTACACCGTAGTAAACATCTTTTACCGGAATTTTAGATCCAAATCCAAAGCAGACTTTACAATCCAGCTTATTAATATCGCAGTAAACCTCGGCATTATCAATTGTCAAAAATGTGTCCAAAGTGGTATGGCCTATGCAGATGAGTTTTTTAGATGAATCGACAGACAGAGAAGACATACGTCAATTTACCTTTCTATCAAAGTAAACTGAAACAACAATGCTAAACCAATAATAACAAGGTATATAGAATATGTAGTCCTAGACGGCGTCTGGTTGTAAATCCAAAACCATCTCTGGAGTGTTTTCGTTCTGCTGTATTCGATAATCTGGTAATACAAAAGACATGCCGACATTGACAACACCATTCCCTGGACAAACACCCACGAACGGGTGGTAATCACATAAAACGTGAAGACGATAAGAATGATTTGAAAAAGGATGCTTCGTACAGTTCCTTCTCCAAATGTGTCTTCTGCATCATTTATGTATGAAATAAATCCTTTTATATTTTTTGATCCGATCAGTTCTTTAATCCTCACGGCTGATTCGCTCATTGGGTCAATAAAATAAGAGTTGACGATATACTCCAAATCCAAGAATAAAACTCCGGCAATTGATCCTAAAAAAGACATTAAGGCAAAAAACCAAAAAGTCTCGCGGCGAAGTGCGACCAGAGCCAAACCTATTACAAGGGAAATTAAAATAGGAATCTTATATCTGGCAGCTGATACACTCATATTTATCAAGATATTATTAGCACAAGAGTGATTCTTAGTCTATGTTTGGGACTTTAATGCCGATTTGAGAGACGCCTTGTCTTTCGCTGTAATCCCGGCAGTTTCTTTTTTCAGCAGTGTCAGCTTCCATAAAAATAACCTTGACTTTGTGCGCGGTTTAGATTCTTTAACAAAATCCCAGGCTTTTTGTAAAAGATCCCGTTTTTCATTTTTTGCAAGTTTCATATACATCGAAATTCTATCCGTATCTTGCATCCATTTAGCAAGGCGGTATCCAAATAGCTGCCATTCATGGGATATATACTTGCCGGTATCTTTTTCTTCTAAATGAGCGAGAATCTGTCCTAAATTTTTCATGAAACTTTGCAGGAACAAAAGACAAAGGGCAGACTTCTCATCTGCCCTACCCAGAAACTTAATTAAAATCCTGTCCTTTTAATAATTTCAAAAGTTTATTTTTTCAGCAATCTTAGCAATCACAGGGATTTCATATTTTTCGCCCTTATAGGCTTTTACTGCTCCTATGACTATCAGGACAAAAGATATTATCATTATGGGCCACCCGATAACCGGAATTATTCCGACGATTGACAAAGCAAAAAGAACCATTCCCTGTCTTGCATGAAAGACTACGAACTTATCATCTTTTTTAAGGATGTACATTACAATTGAAAGAACCCAAAGATAGCTCACAAGCGCCAAAATATTGCTTTCGGGTACCATGTCCTTAAGCTCTTTCTTTTTTTCTTCTGCCAAAATACTCACCCCCTGCCCCAAAAATTTTTTAGCGAGATTCAAATCTAAAAACAGTATACCAAAAATGGAAAATAACCTCGGAGGTATCTATTCATTAAGCGGTAATTAACTGTTGGTGTCTTTAATCTACTCCTAGAACTACATTTTCGGTACCCACTCTTTAACTTTCTCTTGAGCTCCAGTTGCCATATTCTTTACTACAAACTTTCCTTCTTTCGCCTCGTCTGGTCCTATTATAATTGCATAAGGAATATTTTTTCTGTCAGCATATTTAAGCTGTTTATCAAGTTTGTCATTTGGATCAGGATAAATATCTGTGTTAACACCTTTGTCACGGAGTTTTCCCGCGATAGCTAAAGACGCCAGCAACAGTTCGCTGCTAAAGACAGTGACCAAAACAATAGTACTTGTTCTTATATCAGGAAGCAGACCAAATTCCTCTGCTGCTTCTAAAGTACGATCAAAACCAAGACCAAACCCCGTAGCCGGTAAGTCGTATCCTGAAATATCTCTCGTTAAATTATCATAGCGTTCCCCGCCCAGAACCGAGCCGGCTTTAAATCCTGGTATTACAACTTCCCAGATAGAACCAGTTGAATACGCAAAAGATCTTGCAATAGTAGGATCAAATTGATACCAGCTTTTATCGAATCCGCAGCCGGCAAGATAGTCAAAAATCATCTCTATAGTTTCGTCAGGCTTCAAATTTTTAACGAAGCTTAGGTAGGACTCTGCTTTTTCTTTTGTGATTCCCTTTGATCCCATATACTCTATAACCCCCTTTTCGCCTATTTTCCCTAATTTATCTATAGCCACTATTGCCTCATACGGGATTCCCTTTAAAAGCTCTCGATTATTAACAAGTACCTTTGCCTTCTTAAACCCTATCTCGCGGTAAATATCAAGGGATAATGCTATAACTTCGGCATCTGCTAAGGGAGATTTGACTCCGAAAATATCTGCATCACACTGCAAAAACTCACGATATCTGCCCTTCTGTGGCTTTTCAGCTCTAAATGCCGGCTGAATCTGGTATCTTTTAAAAGGAAGTGAAATCTTACCTTTGTATTCTCCCATTACTCTGCATGCAGGGACTGTCTGGTCATATCTTAACGCAACCTTTCTTCTGCCCGCGTCTTCGAATTTGAAAAACAGCTTTTCTTCTTCGCCGATCTGTCCCTCAAATATTTCTAACGGTTCAAGAGTTGGAGTTTCTAAAGGTTCATATCCCCATTTTTCAAAAACTTTACGGATCTTATTAATAAGCCACTGACGCTTTTGCACCTCCTGTGGCAGAAAATCACGAAAACCACGCAGGGGCTGGGTGCTTATATTACTATTTGTCATTTTTTCCTTTCATTAATACTATACACTAAATACTTTGGCGTATTAGTAAACAGGGTAACCCTGATATCGGGGTAACCCCCATTTCAGGACGATCCATTGACAGAAAGCGTTTGGACAAATAAACTGCATTTAATGCGAGAGAGCCTTATCGGACTTATACCTGCAATAAAGAAATCCTTTAATAAAATGAGATCAAATGAGCCTGCTGGCTATGTTTTCAAAGCTGGTTTGATTATTGGAGTTGTAGTCATGACCTTTACTGCCATTATCTACCTTGTGATGATTATCATAATGGCATTGGCTACCCCACAAAACCCCGCTTCCCCGAAATTTGATATGCAGAATCTGCCAGCTCCTGACATTGAAATTTCGTTTTTGTCTTCGGCACATGCAGAAACTGATCTTACCGCTCCGATAGATCCTATTGTTATTCCAACCAATCTTGATGATGGGATACAAAATCCACCTGATATACCTATACCCCCAGAATCTGCTCCAACTGAAACGCCAGTTGATCCCTACGAGATTTTCGACGAAGATATTCCTGCCTCACCTGACGGTCAATGGCAGCCTGGTGTAGACCCGCTGCAGCCTGATCCTGTGTATTCTCCATCTGCAACACCGAGAGACTGGGCAGTGCAGACACTTCCAGAAAATTTTCCGGTTGAAAATATCTTCAGCTCTGCGACTGGCCTAGTCATTGCGCTCCTTACTGTGCTCCTCATGCTTCTCATAAGCTACTACTACACACTTTTAACCATAAAAACTGCAGCTAATATTGGCGATTCAGAATACCTTCGAATGGGCGACCTGCTGAAATACCCATTTAAGAAACTCGGCTCAATGCTTGTATTAATGATTCTTATGATGCTAATTTACTCCCTTGGGTTTCTCTTATTAATTATCCCCGGAATTATTTTTATGACTATGTTTATGTTTGCTCCAATAATACTAGTAAAAGAAAATGTTGGAGCGATCGAAGCCCTTAAAAGAAGCAAGGCGTTAACAAGCGGGTACAGATTTAATCTGTTTTTGAAAGGAATCGGCTTTACACTTCTGATGATACTCTGCTTTATTCCGATGGTGATATTCATGTACGCAACTATGATGATTGGGTCATTTGCATTTAACGTATTCATTTATGAGGTTTTATACACGCTTTATCTTGATCTTAAGAGGATAAAATCAACAGAAATAGAGCTGAATACTCCGCCGGCAGTGCCAGTTGAGCCACAGGCCGAATCTGCAAGAACAGAAACCGCATCTTTATCTGGATCGCCAGGTGATGCTTTTACACCGAACCCGATTCCTTCGCCTGCCATAAGACCAGAACCCGGTGTCGTATCTCTTGTTGGATAAAGAACTTCTGTTACTCCAAAACACACGAAATAGAGGTATATCTTCGTTAACCGATTATCTATAAAGGCATTTGAGGGTCATCCGGAACCATCATATCATCAGGAAAATACATACCGTAGTTATTTTGCGAGGTTTTGCTTTCGACAAAATTCCGAAAAGAGTTTGCCATGGTCATTACCCCAATCCCAAAACCTACCACAAGGATGAGAACCAAACTATACAAGGCAATCAGCTTCCCCTTGCCTGTTGCCTTTGGAGAAAATTCACTCACATGCATACAGGTAATATAGCATAGCAGGCGGATTTTTCTATGGGGTATAATAATTGAAATGTCAGCGTCCGTTATCATTACCGCATTTAGAGAGCAGAAAACCATTTGCAAAGCAATTGAAAGCATAGCAGAGAGCAGCAAAATCTCTGGGCTGGAGGTAATCGTCGTTTCGCCTGACAGCGAAACTATAAAGGCAGCAGAAAAGTGCACAGCAAAGTATAACGACAGAGATAGAAAAATCCGTTTTCTGATTCTGAAAGACGATGGCAAAGGCAAGCCTGCTGCACTTAATATGGCGGTACAAAAAGCACAAGGAGAAATTCTTGTTTTTACTGACGGAGACATGTATGTGGATTCGAAAGCGATCTCGAATATCCTCCCCTATTTCGAAGATAAATCAGTTGGAGGAGTCAGCGGACACATTGTTTCGTTAGATTCAAAAGATACTCTGTTTGGATATTTCTCACACGTTTTTTGCGAAGCAGCCCATCAAAAAAGGCTTAAAGGAGGATTTACCCCAATGTCAGGTTACCTTTATGCGATCAGAAATATTAAAAGAATCTTTCCTATTAATGAAAATTTAAGAGCAGAAGATGCCTATATTTCTCACAAGATCTTGCAGATGGGATACAAAATAAAATATGCAAAGGACAGTCTTGCCTATGTCCATTTTCCCAAAAATCTGAATGACTGGCTTAATCAAAAGACGCGATCACTTGGAGGAAATATCCAAGCAGCATCATATTTTAAAACCAATCCTTCAAAGTCTCTAACAATCAAACCTCCTTCTCAGTCAGCGCTATACAAGAAGAATCTTGAAACAGCAACACCCGGGGAAATTTTCAGACAAGAACAATCCTCACTAAGAGGCATAACTCAGGACCTTAAAATGTTCTTCTTTCCAATTGTATTTGCAAAAAGCACAAAGGAATTTCTTTTCAGCCTCATACTATATCCCCTGCGCCTATACCTTTGGATTAGAATCTACTTTCAGCATTTCACAAACTCCTATTCAAAAGGCGCATGGAAAAGGATAGAAAGCTCAAAGGTTCATGGCTAATATCGGGGTTACCCCCATTTACCCTAGTCCCTCAAAAGCGCTTTAGTGAAGTCGTCTTTTGAGAAATTTAGTAATAGTTTATCAAGTGTTAATTAATAGGCATCAAGAGTCTTTAAAGAAGGAATATTCTGAAAGTGGGCTTTATCTTTTGTAACTAATGTCAAATTATTTAATATGCAAGTGGATGCTATTAATGCATCGCCCAGTCCCATTCCGTTTTTCAAAAAACACAACACGATCAATTCATATGCTTTTTCACTTATCTCCTCAGAAATATTAAAAATTATGTATTCAGAAAGTAATTTTTCAATCTTGAGTTGATCTGCTTTATTATTACATCCATGGATTAATTCTGTGGCGGTGACAATCGAAATATTTATGACCTGAACAGCTTCTATGAAATCGACGGCTGGTTTATGTTTTCTCAACCCATCTATTATTACTGAAGAATCAATCAGGAGATTATCTGCCATATAATCTCCTCTCTCTTTCCTCCCTCATATCCCTGACGAATTTAACAGAATCTTTTATATTGCTAAAAATCCCATATGCTTCAGTTCTAGAAATAGGAGTAAGTTTTTTTATCTTCTTTTTCTTAAGGAGTCCGACTGGAACAATGGCAATATCAACTTCTCCTCTGTCAGAAATATAATAAACCTCTCCATCCTTTACCCTGCCGGCAATGGTCGAAAAATTGTTTCTGGCAAAAGTCTTTGCAACTATTTTCTTTTCCATAAAGCAATTGTACATTTGTACACTAGGGCAGTCAACAAGAAAGCTGGAAATGTTTCAAAGCTGTATAATATATGAGTATGTCCAAGTCTTTAGCAAAGCTTGATTTTGACCCACAAGTGAAACCGAAGGAACTCTCCAAACTGCCTTTGCAGATCAAGACGGCGCTTCTTGAAAAATTAGTTCATTACCATAACATTAAATACTTTATAGATAATGAACCTGTAATTTCTGATGAACAGTTTGATGAGCTCTATGAAATGCTCCGGCGGGTTAAACCTGATACCCCTGCCCTTTTTGAAATAGTCGGAGATATCGGAGAAATCAGACATCCAGTCCCGATGCTTTCGATTGATAAAAGATATAGATATGCAGATGTCGAAAGATGGCTGAATGACACAAACGATGAAAAGTACATAGTAGAACCCAAATATGACGGCATGGCAGCACGCTACCAAAAAGGTACACTTGCAACACGCGGAAACGGCATCTACGGCGAAGATATATCAGCACGCTTTTCGTCTCTTTATGTTGTCGGGAATCTTCCAAAAGACAACTCCTCCACTTATGGAGAGGTAATAATACCCATCTCTTACTTTGAAGAAAAACTTAAAGTGGAGTATAAAAACCCGCGCAATGCAGTAGTCGGGATAATGAAATCTAAAACTGTGACTCTGGCTGGAATTCAGGCACTTTTAGATAAAGGGGTTCACTTTGTTTTACACGATCAGGCGAAGGTCATTGAAGCTCAAAAGCGTGAGCTGTTAAATGAGGATACATGGGAATCAATTTTAGAGGAGATGTTCAGGGTTGATTACCCGCTGGATGGAATTGTCATAAAGGCGACTAGCCAGGAACTTCGAAGCAAACTTGGTGCAACTCAGCATCACGACAGATGGCAGATAGCATATAAGACCCCTGCTGAAAGAAAGTGGAGTGTGATTCAAGAGATTAAAGATCAGGTCGGCCGAACAGGGCGCGTAACCAGCGTCGCAGTTATTGATCCGGTTAATCTAAGCGGAGCAACTGTAACAAATGTCACCTTGCATAATGTTAAGTTTGTCAAAAGCTCAAAAATCGGGATTGGGTCTAAGGTTGAAGTTATGCGTTCTGGTGAGGTTATTCCTTTTATAACAAAAGTAATTCCCGCAGAATCCCCGCATATTATCCGCATGGATTGTCCGGTTTGCGGAGGAAAGCTAGTTGAAAATGGAAAGTATCTTGAATGTATAAACAGCTCCTGCCCTGCCAGGTTATCCCAGTCCATAGAGTATTTCTTTAAAGTCCTTGGAGCCGAGGAGCTTGGATTAAAAACTATTGAACGTTTCATTAATGAATTCAAACTAAATTATGTCGTGGATTTTTATGATCTCAAAAAAGACAAAATCGCTGAACTTGATGGCTTCGGAAATAAAAGCGCAAACAACATAATGACCAACATAAGTAGGACTTTAGAAGATTCCATTACCCCTTCCCAGTTGCTGCAAGCCTTAGGAGTTAAAAATATCGGGCCGGCAGCAAGCAGGTGGATAATTAACAAGTATGGCTTTGACAACCTCCCCTATCTAAAAAAGGAGGATTTGGAAGATGTTTCTGGAATAGGCCCCATAAAGGCTGGACATTTTATTAAAGAAGTAAAAGAAAAATGGCCGATAGTTTTAGATCTTCAGAAAAGAGGGCTAAAATTTAAAAAGGATAATATCTCAAACAAACTTGAGGGGTTGTCATTTTGTATAACAGGATCACAAGGCAAATACTCCCGGGATGAGCTAATCCAGCTAATTATTGAAAATGGTGGTGAGTACAAATCGTCAGTAACAAAAGATCTCGACTACCTAATTGCAGGCACCAACCCCGGAAGCAAACTAGAAAAAGCAAAGGAATTAGGAGTTAAAGTGGCAGATGAGGGAGAGTTTTTAAAGCTAGTAAAATAAAATTTAACCATGAACAGCCTTTACTGGCGGTAGCCATATAAATGGTGATTTCGAAGTTTCTCCAATAATTTCATCAACAACAACAGGCGGTGAATCACCTGCGTCCTGAAAACTATAAAATCTGTTCCCAACGAAATCATTCCAATCCCCTTCGTGGGACATCGGATCTAAAACTCTTGTCATCGTATATTCCTCCCCATTATCACCCAAACCGGTAGCCTCAAGCTTTACAACTGCGTGATAAGCATAACTGCCATCATCGTGGCGCATACGAGCCATAACTATTGATGTTCCGGCATTATAGGGAGGCTTGGACTTATCAAAACTATATAAAACATGAGCTGACATTTCTGCTACTAGTGATGCTTCTAGACACATACCGCCATGATTTAAAATATAATCAGGTTCAAACTCTCGGTGGGTTCCAAAAGACACAGGTTCAACAAGTTCTATAGCAATATTATTTGCCTTGGTAGATAGACTACGAGGATCAGCTCCAAGTCTGCCCCTCCTTGCATCTGCCTCCTCATAAACTCGAGAACACAAATGTGTTCCCCTATTGTAAACGTCTCCAAAATGAGTTCTTATTTGATTTACCTCTGAAACCAAACGACTCTCTACAAACTCACTCGGCTCAGCAAAAGTCCCATCTTCTCTAATACTATTCACGGCAGTCTGCGGTCTTCGTGGGATTAATCCTGTAATGGCGGACATATTATTTCAATACTAGCACGCAAATGCTATCTTTATAACCCCTTTTTTTGTTTTAACAATCTTTCCATACAAACACTCATCATACTTTCCACCTCCAAGGCCTTTTATACCTATGCTTGCTATTCTTTCTGGGATTTTCACCTCAACTCATATCTTGCTGATTTGGTGCGACCCTTTTTAATGATTATTTCAGAATCTAAAAGGCCTTTTATTTCACGCAAAACCGTGTCGTCGGAGACATTTGGAAAAAGCTCGTCAAAGTCAGAGTTTTTTAAAGACCCGTTATTGTTAAGCCATTCAATTATTTGTTCCTGCCTTTCTGAAATATAAACCTGACCGGTTCGCTCTTTTATCTTTGCATCCTTCGACATTTTCACTACTTTGGTCTTTACTCTGTTAAATTCAACAGCCATCCCTAAAACAAAATAATCAAGCCAGTCAGTCGGATTTGCAAAACCATTTGAAAGATACTCATAATAATCTTTCGCATTAGAGTCATAGTATTCATCAAGGCAAAAAAAATGCCCGACATCATAGCCATCAGCCGAAAGAGATAATGTCGCAAGTGATCTGGCAAGCCTACCGTTGCCTTCTTCAAAAGGATGAATTCTTACAAGCTCAAGATGTAAAAGGCCGGCTTTTAAAACCGGGTTTAGGCTTCTTCCATTTTCGCTGTTATACCAGTCAATCAAATCATGCATCTTTATTTCAACATTTCCATAACCCTCGTAAGGATTCAGCTTTTCTCCTGTTAGAAAGTTCACACTAACAGCACGTGCCTCGCGGTAGATTCCTCCCTTTTCGTCGAAAATGTTTCTTAAAAGGATTTTGTGAATCTCGAAAATAATATCTTCAGTGAGATTAAAAGTGTGGTCATCTCCATTTGTTGAGGCTCCTCCAGATGCACCCGCAGAGTCCGTTTCGGCTTCATTTTGGGAACCGACTCCTGGACTTTTATCCTCCCCGCTTTTCGGCTTAGCCCTTTTTACCAGTCTTTCAATATACTTGACAACATTTCTGTAATTAATGACCTCGTGGATATCGCGCCTTCTTGCAATAACCTCTGCTCCTGATTCATCTACAAATGACAAAACCGAATTGCCGACATCTTTTACAATAAGCTTGACCTCTTCGAGTTGAAGGTAGTTGCCCTCTATTGCAGTTGAAAAATGGACTTTTCTAATTGTTGCCTCTTCTTGAAACTGCCTTTCATACAGCGGAATAAGCGGAGAGTTTTCGATAACAGCTCTGGCAGCTTCAATAACACCGATATTTTTCAGAATCTCGGGAGTAATTTCAAAATGCGGATCATACATACTTTTGATGATACCACAATTCCCGCGTAATTCACGCAAATTAACCGCATACAACAACCTCCTCGAGGTGCTTTGCCTTCGACTCCACTTCCCTATACACTTCGTGGTTATCAGGATGCTTATTCAAAAGCTCATTTTTGATTCCCATCTTAGTCACAATCTCCCTCGCCTCATTCTTAGTCACGCTTCTTTGCTGGGTTAATCTTGCGTACTTTATAATTCCCTCTCGCAAAGCGTTCTTTACAAGCTGATGTTCATGTGTATACAAATACCTTTTAAGAAAAAGACCTGGATTTTTGGTTTTTATAGGATCTTCCCTTTTTATGAGATCTACCACAACCGCATTGCTTTTCGGCACAGGATAGAACTTTTCTTTCGGTATACCCAAACTCCTCTTCACCTCAAAAAAGGAACTGAAAATAGGATTTTTCTCTATAGTGTAAGCCAGCTTTACAGGGATCATAAGCACCGCCTTATCGTAATTCAGAAAAGTCAGATTATGCAAAAGAGGCTCGCAAACCGAATAAGGAGGATTTGAAACTATCTTATTGTATTCCCTTTTTTTGAAGAATTTGCCGTGCAGTTGAAAATACTTCACCGCATTTTCGAAATGCATTTCAATATTAGAAGGAAGCTCTTTTAGGAGATTTTGAAACCGGCGGTCAATCTCGAATGCAATAACCTTCTTTGCCTTCTGTGCAAGCAGACGGGTTAATACTCCAGTACCTGCGCCGATTTCGAAAACGATATCTTCCCCATTTATCTCAGCGATTTGGACAATTTGCTCAGCAATTTCGTCGTCTGCAATAAAAAACTGGTCTTTAATAGGATCAGGATTAATACCTTCGGATTTGAAAATCTCCTTCACACCTCTTACCCGGCCTCGAGATTTTGCTAAGAAACCAGATCTTTTCATAAGGTAATTTTAGCTGAATAATCCCAGGACAGAAAGTCCCCATAAAATACTGACCCAAACGGCTGTCTCCAAATTTAATAGCAAAACGGGAACAAGAAAAGTAAGGGCAAAAACAAGCTTTGAAAAGAGCGTGGAGATTGTCGACTGCCAGATGCTTTTTGAAGAGGCGTCTTCTGATTCTTGCGAGACATGCATGCCAAGTGCGTCAGAAAAACTATCTGCTACTGCTATAGTTAATATTCCTCCTACAACCGCTATTTTCGAATCGGTGCCCGAGCTTAGTCCAACAATAAGACCCAGCGTTGTGATTACCCCTGAGGTTAAACCAAAACCAAAGCCCCCTTCTGATGCTTTGCTGAAAAACTTCTTGGGGATATGCATATGCTCGATGATAAAGGAGGTTCTCCTAAATCGCAACAAGTTCATTACAAGCACATTAACCTATCATTAAAAAGGTCAACGTGAATAAGCTCGAAAATAGACCAGTTTAATTGTTTCTGACACGGCAAGGTAAACTCCCGCGATTCCTAAAATTATTGCAAGATTCGAGAATGAAGGCTGTGTAAATCCAAAGACGTTCTGTCCTATCGAGGTAAATGGGATCAAAATTGTACACAATCCCGCAAAAAGCGCTAGTCCCAGAAGAATCTTAGAAGGAGGACTCGATTTTAAGAAAAAGAACTTTGTGCGTATAGAAAAGATGAATAAAAGCTCTGTTAAGATGCTTCCGATAAACCAGCTCGTCTGCAAAACTGACGGCGAGAACCTGAAGAATGCGCCGAAAAAGATAAAATCAAAAATCGTGCTTACCATCCCAAGCAAAAGCGCTATCAGCGCGAAGCTTTTCAAATTATACTTGTGTGGAGTTCTCACACTTTCAAGATCAATATTATCAGTAGCAACCGCAATCATAGGAAAGTCAGACAACAGATTAACCAGCAGAATCTGCAAAGGCAGCATAGGAAGAAAGTCTATCAATAGAGTTATCGCCGACATAGCAAAAAAATTGCCGAAGTTAGAAGTAAGAGTAGACATGATGTATTTGTTGGTATTCGCAAAAACACTCCTCCCTTCTTTTATTCCATCGACTATTACCTTCAAACTCTTTTTCAGAAGAATAATATCTGAAGCATCATTCGCAATATCCGAAGCTCCCTTTACTGCAAGTGCCACGTTCGCAACTTTCAGCGCAGGAGCATCATTTATTCCCTCTCCTAAAAAGCCGACTTCAAATTTTTCTTGCAGAATTTGAATAATCTTATACTTCTGTGCAGGTGTCACGCGGGCGAAAACAGAATATTTCTCAGCAGCTTCTTGCTGCTCGCGGTATTGCAAAGCATCGAATGCGTCTCCTGTTATAACGTCATTGATATTTTTCACAAGCCCAACCTGCTGGGCGACACTTCCGGCGACTTCTCTACTGTCCCCAGTTAAGATTTTCACCTTAACACCCAAAACCTCTGCCAATTCGATTGACTCTTTTGCGGTTGTTTTAATTGGATCTATAAATGATACGAGACCTATAAAATCAACATTCTCTTCGATTTTGGATATATCGTATTTATCCTTTTTATCAACAGATCTGGATGCTACGGCAAGAACCCTTATCCCCTGCCGGCCCTTTGTAGTAATCCAGTCAGAAATCTCGCTTTTTAAAACTTCTGAAAGCTGGCAGAACGGGAGAATATTTTCAGGAGCACCGCGCACAATCAACCTCACCCTCGAGTCTTTTTCTACAATCACACTTGACCGCTTTCTTTCAGGATCAAATGGAATTTCAAGTTTCACTTCATACTTCTTTAAGCCTTTTTGAACTTTTTTGGTCAGCTTATTAATAAGAGCATCCTCAAAAGCACTGCTGATATGACGTCTTTCGCCATCAGAATACACTGATGCAAGATTGGCATAAATCAGGATCCTGTCTTTAAATCTGCCAAAGACATTGTCTACCTCTAGTTTATTTTCGGTTAATGTGCCTGTCTTATCGGTACATAAAATTTGGATTCCTCCTAGATCCTCTATGGCTGAAAGTCTTTTAACAACAACGTTATTTTTGGCCAAGTGGAGAGCCCCAAGAGATAACGAAAATGTCGTAACTACAGGAAGCGCCTCGGGTATAACACTTACCGCAAGCGCAATTGCAAAAAGAGCAAGTTCTGCAAAACTCGGTGTAGACTTCAAAATCAGATGGGCTGCAACAACTATCGCCAAAGTAACCGATACCAAAACCAAAGTAAATTTGCTGAATCTAGAGAGCTCCTTTTCATATGTGCTTTCTCTGACAGTTTGGGCGGTAAGAGACGCAATATGCCCATAATTGGTGTTCTTGCCGATGGCAACCACTACCGCTTTGGCTTCTCCACTCATAATGGACGTACCAGAATAACCCAGATTCAATGCCTCTGAAATCTGCCCTGCCCTACTTTTTAACGGATTATGATCTTTTTGTATTGGAACTGACTCACCTGTCAAAACAGATTCGTCTATAGATAAATTATACGAATCAACGAACCTGACATCTGCAGGGATAATATCACCTGGGTTCAATATAATTAAATCTCCATTAACAAGTTCGGAAGCGTTAATTAACTTTTCATTACCTTCCCTGACAACAACTGCCTTGGCAACCAGATATTTTTTCAAAATCTTTAAGGTATTTTCTGATTTATATTCCTGATAAAATCCCAAAACAGTATTAACAAGGACAAAGACAGCAATCAGAATGGTATCAATTTTTTGCCCCAGAACAAGGGCTATTAATCCTGCAATAAAAAGAAGGTACACAAATGGAGATTTAAACTGGCGTACAAAAATATCCCACATTTTATTTTCTTTTGAGTGGATTGAATTGGAGCCGTTTTTTTCGAGAAGACCCCTCGCCTGCTTTGTGCTTAATCCCTTTTCTGAAGTCTTAAGCTCATTGAATATTTGATCAGAAGTTTTGACAGTATAATCAAATAGATCCATTTAATAAATTGTAACATCAAAAAATATTCCGTATCTTTTATGACATACCAGGACTAAAGTCAATAAATCGCTGAACGAACTTAGAGGCAGTTCTAACCATTTCATTAACAACTTCCTAGAAATATACAGTGCTTTACTATGCAGTGAAGGCATTGGAATCCGCCAACTTCTGTTGGCGGTATTTACTTTCTTTTTCATTTGGGGATAATGGTTAAATGACCGCTAATAAATTGTGGAGGTTCACTTCTCTTCTATCTGTTATAGGGATTGGACTGGCCTCTTATCTTTATTACAGCTATCTTGCACCTGTATCCCCCAGCGCCTGCTATATCAGCCAAAGCGTAAACTGCGAGCCTGTTACTAAAGGAAATATTGCCGAGGTTTTTGGAGTTTCCGTCGCGTTAATCGGACTAATCGGATATATCATAATATTGATATCAAGCATCATTAAAAACAAAAAACTACTTCTAGGAATGACTGCATTTGGGATGGTCTTCTGCCTTAGACTTACTATTCTTGAAATCTTTGTTGAAAAAGTAATCTGCCCCGTCTGCGTCGCCTGCCAGACAGTAATACTTTTGGCATTTGCAGCTGCGGTAATATTGAATAGAGACAAAAAGGGAATTCCATTGAAGGAGACCCCATTAACATAAAAAAGACGCCTGATTTAAACTCCATTTTCTTTTTTTCCTATTGCCTTCGAAATTCTTATCCCCTACTATATGTGTATGAAAGCTGCCCGCTCAATTTTTGCCTTGGCTTTTGTCACTCTCCCCGCTATTGCAGTTTTGTATATAAAAGTTCTCCCTTATCATTTTTCCGAACAAAATAATATAAGGGATTTAAGCGGTAAATATGACAAAACAGATGTAAAAGGATTTTTCCACGACCAGGATACAATTCCTACTCAACCAGGAAGCTTTAGAACATCGGCTAATGTGCTTGGATCATCTGACTCCGACAAAAGGATAGAAATAGATCTTGCTAATCAGCGTCTGTATGCATATGAAGGTGACAAAAAAGTATACGATTTCTTAATTTCTTCAGGCAAATGGGGAAAAACTCCTACAGGAGAATTTAAAATCTGGATAAAGCTGCGCTACACCAAAATGTCAGGGGGAAGCAAAGAACTCCACACTTACTACTATCTTCCTAATGTCCCTTATGTAATGTACTTTTCTAATAGCGAGATACCTGCCTGGAGAGGATTTGGAATTCACGGCACCTACTGGCACGACAATTTCGGGCACCCAATGAGCCATGGATGTATAAACATGAAAACAGAAGAGGCTGAAAAGATTTTCTACTGGGCAAATCCCAAGCTTGGAGACAAGCAGTCTATCAGCGCAACAAAAGACAACCCCGGCACAAAAATCGTCATCTACGGCGAAGCGCCGAATGAGTAAATAAGCAATTGCTGTATAATCTGCTTATGACCTGGCTGATTTACGCTTTTTTATCTGCATTTTTCGCTGCGCTGACAGCAATCCTCGCAAAGATAGGCGTAAAGGATATAAACTCCAATTTAGCCACTGGCATAAGAACCATCGTCATAATGCTTTTTGCCTGGGGGATAATTTTCTTTCAGGGGCTTTTTAAAGATATACCAAAAATTTCGCGGTTTGGGCTTTTCTTTCTTGTGCTTTCTGGACTTGCCACAGGACTTTCATGGCTCTTTTACTTTCGCGCCCTGCAGATAGGATCGGTTTCGAAAGTTGTCCCAATAGATAAACTAAGCCTCGTTTTGACAATTATCCTATCGGTTTTGATTCTGAAAGAAAAACTCACCTTCCCTGTTCTAATCGGAGTACTTCTTATGACAGCCGGGGCAATAATAATCGGATTCTGGAAATAAGGGACAAGGGTAAAATCTGGGTAACCCAGTTTTAAGAACCACAACAATCTCTAGGGTTGTTTGGACAGTACCCCCTGTTATAATACCTTTAATGCTCATAGAAGAAATACTTTTACTCTCATTAACGCTTGCATTAACTATCGGCATCCCAGTCTACATATACTTCCGTGAAAAAATGACAAAAATGGCTTCGGGAAGAAGACCTCACACTCTCAGAAGAGTTGTAAAACTGACATTAATAAACTTCCTGCTTAATCTTTTAGTAGCCCTTTTCAGTTCAGTATTTGTCATCCTCCTTTTAAACAGAATAGGCTTTGTTTTCAATAAGTTTTTAATCATCCAAATTTTACTCTATCTTACTTTTATTTTTGCAACTTTTTACGGAAACGGCATATACATAACTTCTATCGTTCTAGAGGACTTTACACTTCCTCAGCTGAGAATTGTAAAAGGATTCAAAACTCAATTTATAGCAACTCATCTTTTTCACGGTCCGGTAAGCCATATTGCAATATATTCATCATGGATGGTTGTGTTTTTGATATTGTCTATTGTTGATATCTACCTGAAAATTGGTATTCCCGCAGAAACATGGGTTTTACTTTTATCGGCAGGAGGTATAACTGGACTTTTATATGCAATCGCCCAAATTTACAATGGAAGCGCTATCTATCAGTTTATTACAGGGAT
>MEVH01000030.1:0-18237 GCA_001772665.1 candidate division WWE3 bacterium RIFCSPLOWO2_01_FULL_39_13 | reverse complement strand
ACTGATATTAACCTTTGCACTGTTTCAAGCTCAGACAAGCATTTACTATGTTCCCGTCGCAACCTACTTTTCAGGCTTTTTGATAATCTTCAATCTTGTTCTGTCTGCATATTTTCTTAGGCTTTCGATGCTGAATATCGGGGAAAAATACATAATATTAGATAGATCAGGAACAAACAAAATGGATACTAAGCCATTAAGATCCAGTGTCCTCCCTGCTGTGACCTACGCCGAAATGATTATAATAGTAGCTCTTATTGCTATCCTTTCGGCATCAAGCTATCCATTTTTGACTTCATACATCGGAAGCAACAATCTTACCCTATCCAAAGACAAAATCATAAGCACGATAAGAAAAGCGCAGAATTATTCAATGAGCCAGAAGAACGGAGAAACCTGGGGCGCATGCATTACCGAAAATATTGTCCGTCTATATACAGGAACCTGCCTGTCGCCCGATTTTAAGGAAGATTTCACAATCTCAAATTCAATAGAAATATCGGGTACATTAGATACAACATTTTCATCAAGAGGAGAAGCAGTTTCTGAGGCAGTCGTCACATTAAAGGCAAAACAAACCGAAAAACACATCGAGCTTAATAAAATAGGAGGAATAAATGTCAACTAATGCATGCCAATCTTGTGGCAAAATCTTCAAAACCACAGCAAGACTCACAAAACTTAGTGGATTTTCTGTTTTAGAAGTCCTTCTTGCTGCGGGATTATTTGGAATAATCGCCACAGGGTCACTGGCATCGATCATATATACCTTCACAGCAAACAGGAATAGCGAAGAGACTTCTATATCCGAAGGGCTGGCGCGTGAAGGCGTCGAAGCAACAAGAAGCATCAAAAAATCAGGCTGGGACAAACTTGCAAACGGAACTTACGGACTTACCAGCTCCAACGGCTATTGGGAGCTTACGCCGACTCCAGATACTTATGAAAACTACACAAGAACCATTACTATAGAAGATGCCGAAAGGGACGCATCAGGTAATATCGTCGACTCTGGCGGTACTTCTGACCCTGACACTAAAAAAATAACATCCGAGATTGTCTGGAACCTGAATCCATCGCATCCAAGAAAAGTAGAAACAACAACCTATCTTTCAAACTGGGAGAAATTGATTCCAGTTACGGGAACTTCGACAGGTGGAATGCTAACCTATGCCGACTATTCAGGAGCAGATGATACTGTCAAATATAAAATATTTGATAAGCATGCCGGCACATGGTCGGTCGAAGCTACAGTCCCTTATTTCGGAGTCCCGCAAAATCGCAATTTAAGAAGACTCGAATTGTACTCATCCCCTACACGCGACGAAAAAGTCCTGCTTACCAAGCACTCGGAAAGCGGACAGTTCTTATACATGCAGACCTGGAATGGCACAACATGGGGAAATATTATCCAATTATATGGATACGGCGATGATACAAACCCTGAAACACGCAATTTTGACGGCGACTATCTTTCTAATGGGGACTTCATTGTTGTTTACGATGACTTTACATTTACAACAAAATACCGGATCTGGAACGGTACAACCTGGACGAATCAAGCCTCAACACGCGACACTGGAGGTTACCCGGTATGGATCACTGTAAAAAATGAACCAGGCACAAACCGCGCAACGGCAGTCGTAGCAGATTATTCAAGAGACACAAATACAATGTTCTGGAATGGCTCTTCATGGAGCAATCCGGTTGAACACGGGAACACCGCATCGTCGACATCTTTAGACTTTATATCTTTCAGGTACGGCCAAAGCAACCCGGCAAAAGGCATGCTTATGTACAGCCAAGCTGACTGGCAGTTTTTATGGATAGTAAGAGATTATAAACCGAATATAAGACCGCTTAACAACAGCACCTCATGGCAAAACAAAATTGAAAACGTTTCTATCGCAAATTCAATCGAAACCGTTGAGCTTGCAGCAAGACCCGGTACAAATGACTTTCTAGGATGCATGAAAGATGAAGCTAACGACATATCATGCTTTATTTCGCGCGAATCAAATGGATACAACTGGCAGAATATTACCGGAGGCCCGACTATTGCAGCAAACACAGATCCAGGATCGCAGAAAAGCTATGCACTTGGATTTGAAAACGTTTCAGGAGATCTTGCTTTAGTCATTTACTCAAATGGATCAGATGATACAGCGCGTAAAACTCCCAAATATAGAACTTATAATCCTTCATCAAACTCCTTTTCGTCTGAACGCTCTATGCAGGTACTCGACGACAGCCTGAAGACTGTACGTGTCCTCCCAGATTTTGATACTAATGATATTATGATCCTTTTAGGGGACGACTCCGAGGATCTTTATACTATTATATGGAATGGAGAAAACAACGAATTTTATTCAGATGCCAATAAGGGTTTAGTTAAGCAGGGAGCATCCGGCTCAAGTGGTACTGACTATTGGTACGACTTTGACTGGGGGCATGACCAAAACTAATATGAAAAAAACTGGCTTTACGCTAATTGAGATTATGCTTTACACCGCGCTTATATCTATAGTACTTGGAGCGGTGGTAATGTTCGCTCTTAACGCAAGCCGGGCTCGCGTCAGATCGGACACTCAGCAGGATGTTACAGACAACCTTCGCTACGCCTCTGCAAAAATCAGCTATGAGATAAGAAACGCACAGTCGGTAGGCCTGGTCTCCCCTATTGAAGTAACGCTCACGACAAATGATACCGCAAGAAATCCTACTATAATAAGGCTGCAGGGAGGTGCACTCTACATGGGATACGGGAATACCGGATCATGCACCTCATCCTCTCCATGCGCACTTACCGGAAATAACGTAAAGGTATCGTCCTTCAGCTTTGCAGATGAAACTCCTCCCGACAGCACATCCAAAATAATAACATTCGAGATCACAATAGAAAGCGCTTCTTTAGGAGGAAAAGAATATCAGCATTCAGTTTCGTCACGCCAGAGTGTTGAAAACCGATCGTCGTCTGAAAAACCGTAAGCTAAGTTAGAAGTCCAGGGAGAATATATAAGTAGAATTTGAAGCGAAAAATGATAAAAATGAACAGAAAATCAGAAGGTTACTCGGCATTATTAACCGTACTTATAGTTGCTGCTATAACGCTTTCGATAATAATGACGTTATCAATGACGACGATTTCTGAAGGCCAGATGTCTCTTTCGCAGAAAAAGACATCTGATGCGCTTAATTTTGTGGAGGCATGCGGTGAAGAAGCATTGATAAGGCTTAATGTCGATGGAGATGTACCCCCAGAGATTTCGGTAAACTCTAATACCTGCAGCGTATCAATTCTCTCGCAAAACGGCACTAACTGGCAGTTTACAGTAAGCGGAAGCGCCGAAAGCTACACGAAGTCAATAAAGATCGAAGCTGAAAGGACTGATAAAGTTTACTTAATTTCATGGACTGAAGAGTAAAAGGAGACTCAATAACTAATCAATATGAATACTAAATTTATTATTACAATTCTTTTATCACTCAGCTTTTTATTAACTGGTGCAATTATTTATATTGTTATAAAAGGAAATATGAGCCGTCCGAAAAATAGTCCCTCCCCTTCTGCAACGCATAAAGAGGATACCGGGAAAACAGCCGATGAAGAAAAAGCTGACTCTATAACCTTCTTTGCCAATCCAGAAACTGCGTCTGAAGGAAAAATGGAAGATGCGAATCCAGAGACCGAACTCTCAATTGAAATCTTTTACCTCGAAGGCAGATCTGGCGATGTTAAGAAACTGAAGGATATGCTGGTAAGCTGGCAGCCTGCTGTATCAATAAGCACGAATGTAAACCAGATAGAAGGTGCCCCAACAGAAACTATAATCGCTGTAAAAAAAGGATTTCCCGGTCTAAAAGATGCCTTGCAGAAAGCTCTGCCCGACGAAGAGTTTGTCTTTTCAGAGGACTATATAATAGAGGAGAGTTCAGCGGATATAATCGTAATCCTAGGGAGATGACAAATAGAGATCATTCTGTTTTCAGGCTGTTTTCAGGATTATACCTGTTATCTCACCCAGATATCGACAAAATTTGGTGAAATAGTAATAAACTCAAACTTATCTTTGTAATCAGGGAATATTTCAAATAACTTCTTGGGTGCTGAATTCAAAAGTCCTTTAATAACAGCCATTTCTATCACCGAGAATTTAACCGATCCGGTGTTTTCGAGGCTTTCTAGAGCAATTCCCCTGCCGTCTGAAGTCAAACCAAGTCTGGCAGTAAAGGACTTGCCGTCAGCCATAGATAAATCAACCCCCGCCTCATCATCGTAAAGAGAAATATTCACTGACTTAACCGTATAGCCCATGTAGCTTTTGCCTTCAACCTGGCTGTCAAGAAAGCCGTTTATCATATCAGGAGTAATTTTTATTACTGCAAGCATGCCTTCGTATGTGCTTTTTCTTATAATTTCCTCTCCGTCATCCTGTGTGTAATGAACGACAATCTGCCCTTCACTTGTGGCCTCGCCAGATTCACCAGATTCAGGAGAATCCTCAGAATTATTTCCTCCACTTCTGTTTATAACCTCCTTAATTTCACTTATATTAGAAGGAATTTTAAATCCAAGTATATTCCAGTAGGCTTTCGCCTTGAAATATGGGGCAGACGCGGTAAAAAGAAACGCTGAAAGCAAAATGGCAATAGCAAATTTCTTCATACAATTATCCTATCACATCAATTATTTCAAAACAGCACAAAAATCTAAATGACTTTTTAACAGCATTACGTCAAACCCGGAAAGTAGTCCCTTTTTATCTGGCTGTTTTTAAGTCCCATAGATTTTAAAATCTGCCCGCACGAACTCACCATGACATGTGAACCGGAAATATAAAACAGGCGCTCTTTATAATCAGGGACTTCTTTTCGTATCATCTCGTCGGTAACTATTCCCTTTCTTCCCTTCCACCTATCGGATATGGAAGATAGATCTGACAGAACATACACCGTACGGATATCAAATAACTCCTTTGCGTGCTCAAATACGTCCTTATATACGATCTCGTCCTCCGTCTTATTAAAATAGAGGAGGATAATTGAGCGAGCCTCATTTTTGTCTATAAGATACTTGATCATGCTTCGAAATGGAGTCACCCCGATTCCTCCTGCAATAAAGGCCAGTTTCTTGCTGGGATCGTTCGGAAGCGTAAAATTTCCAGCAAGTTGAGAGGCTATGATGTGAGAATTTGCCTCCAAACCAAACAAAGACTTCTTAAAGCTGCTGCTTTTTTCATAAAACTTCACCCCCAGTTTTATGTTATCTTCAGTCGGCGACGATGCAAGGGTAAAATATCTTCTATTACCGCGAGTATCTGGATGATCATGTGCAAGTGTCCATTCCATATACTGCCCCGGCAGGTAAGAAAATTTCGAAACGGGATGAAAAACAAAATCAACTACAGTGCGTGACGACATAACCTTTTCTTTAAGAGCAAGCCATAATTTCTCTTTTGGGCTCACCAGATACGAATAAATATTTCCCAGCACCAAAGCCAGTTCTGGAGTTGTGTAAAATCCTTTGATATGAATTTGTGGCAGAAACAAAACTCCTGTAATTATTCCATATATGATTCGATGCTTCGCCGACGGGGGCGTTGTTAAAGGCTCAGTCAGCATTATCCCGGCAAAGAAAAACAGCGAAGAGCGAAAAAGAAGATGATTGAAAAATGTGAGAATATTCCCGCCCCTGTTGATAGTCATGAGACTCCCAACGACCACCGCAGTCAATACAAATGCAAAAAACAGATCTTCCCTCTTGATTTTTCTAATAATAAGGAGACTTCCGATTATTACCACCGGAGTCATAACGGTATAGCCAACCCACCAGCTGCCAGATCCGCCAAATCCAATAGAGGTAAGAACCACTGCAATTGCAGCAGGGTTAAAGATGTGCTTTCTATTTACAGCAAAAATATACTTTGAGGCCATAGATAAAATTGACGCCCAGACAAGAAGCTTGATATCTGAAGTGTTTTGAACAGGATGAAGGATCAGGACTAAGATTAAGGCGGTAATATAAACTGATTCAACATTTACAGGAGCATTATAAAAAGCAGAAAAAAGCCTGTTTGAAACACAGCATATACCAACAACCAATATGACTGAAATCCCGATAGATACAGCAGAATAAGGAATATAACCAAAAATTCCCGCCAGCATTCCTGTCAGAATCAGGGCAACAAGAATGTACAGCACAAGTCTGTACATGGTAATCCTATTAAGAAAGTAATCGATTGCTTTTATCATGCCGTTTTCACCATAAGTCGTTACTATGAATTATAGTAACATTTCAGCCAACAATCGTCCTTTTAGACGGTTCACTATATAATATACTAGTGAAAAATATGTCTGAATCGAGGCTTCAGAAAATTGAAGAGATATTGGCTGATATGAAGGCACCACCATACCGGCTTAAGCAGGCTAAGCATGCGATTTATGAGAGTAGCGCTGAAAAGTACTCTGAAATCAGCACTCTTCCCCGAGAACTCATTGGAGAGTTAGCCTCCCAGCTTGGCGACGAAATTCTTTCTTTAAAAAACATCCACGAAGTTGAAGGCAGGCAGGCGCAGAAGATATTGTTTGAGACTTTTGACAAACACAGAATCGAAACGGTGAGAATGCTTTTTAAACCCAACGAAGAAAGAGACGATTTTCATTCATCCCTTTGCATTTCTTCTCAGTCAGGATGCGCTTTGGGATGCAAATTCTGCGCAACAGGATCAATCGGCTTTAAGAAAAACCTTACTGCAGATGAAATTTCTGATCAGGTGCTGTACTTCAAAAAGAAAAACCTTACTGTAAACAGCGTGGCTTTTATGGGAATGGGCGAGCCTTTTGCAAATCCAAACTTATGGGATGCCCTCCAAATCCTAACCGAAAAGGATTTGATTGGACTAAGCCGGCATAAAATTAGCATTTCAACCGTCGGCATAATCCCGGGAATAGAACGATTGATAGAGGAATTTCCACAAATAAACCTAGCCTTTTCTCTGCATACTCCCTTCAGCAATCAAAGAGAAGAATTAATGCCGATAACCAAAGCCTATCCCATTAATGATGTACTGGAGTCGGTAAAAAAATATGTTCTGGCCACAAACAATAAAGTATTTATAGCGTATGCATTAATGGAGGGGCTGAACGACAGCCTTGACCACGCAAAAGCACTTGTGAATCTTATAAAAAAGCAGGGATCAAAAACCTATCTTTATCATATCAATTTAATCAGATACAACCCTGGACCCGGAGATTCCGAATTCAAACGCCCAAGCGTCGGCCGGGTAAATAAATTTATGGAAACCCTCACCAAAGAAGGACTCCACGTCACCCTGAAGCAGAACTTCGGACTCGATATCTACGCTGCCTGTGGCCAGCTGTATGGAAAGTATGAGACGGAGGGTGAGCATTGACTGGTGAGCGCTCACCCCTATTAGCTTACCCAAGGAGATTTACTAACTTAATCATCAATTTACCGTCAACTTGCACGTGTTTACAGTTTACAGTATACTGTAAACACGATGCCTCAACACGAAAGTGCTAAAGACAAAATTCTCAGGTATCTCGAAGAAAACTCCTCGGTTACCATTAATGATGCTTATAAAGACCTTGGAAACAGCCGTCAGTTGATGCATAGATATCTAGCCAGCCTCGTTAAAGAAGGCAGGGTTTCTAAAACCGGAAGACCTCCTAAAGTCTATTATTATCTGTCAGATAAGAATCCAGAAAATGTCACAGAAGTTAAAATTCCTGCTCCAATCAAGAGATATATAGACAAGCATTATTTTATGATAACTCCTCTTGGCGAAATTAAACCAGGTTCTGAAGGATTTATTGAATGGTGCAGAACACGAAATCTCCCTGTTGAAAAAACTGCGCTTGAATACAAAAAGACGCTTGATAAATACCTAGCGCATAACAAAGGAGGATTTATAAACGGCATGTCTAAAATGAAATCCACATTTGACAATGTCTATGTAGACGCAATTTACTACCTGGACTTTTACAGTATAGAAAGATTCGGCAAGACAAAGCTTGGGACAAAGCTCCTCTATGCGAAACAAAGCCAAAATGCAAGGCTTATTAGAGAAATGTCAGATGAAATTAATCCTAAAATCAATATGCTTATTGAAAAGGAAAAGGCTGATGCTATTGGATTCATTCCCCCTACCGTGAAAAGAGAGACACAGATAATGAAAGAACTGCAGAGGAATCTAAATACAAACCTTCCGGTTATTAAAATCATAAAGATAAAATCAGATGTAGCAGTGCCACAAAAAACGCTCAACAAACTCGCAGATAGAATTGAAAATGCCAAAATGACAATAATGATTGATGACAAAAGATCATTTAACAAAGTTCTTCTTATCGACGACGCAGTGGGATCAGGCGCAACCATAAATGAAACAGCAAAAAGCATCAAACAAAAAGGCGTCGCTCAAAAAGTCATCGGCCTCGCAATAACCGGCAGCTATAAAGGATTTGATGTAATAAGCGAGGTGTGAGGCGTCTTGGACTTCTTGCCACCTGAGGTAACTGAATTTTCACCAGACTCCGGACTCTTAAACAAACAAAGATCCTTGATATACATTTACTGTTGGAGCAAATTCAGTCATAACCTCGAAATCGTTTAACTCTTGTGAATTGTTTAACATAGCAATTAATGACCTGCCTAAATGAAAACCCAAATTAACAGGGACAGCGTTACCTATTTGTTTATATTGAGATGTAGTTGACCCAACAAATTCCCATTCATCTGGGAATGTTTGTATTCGAGCATATTCTCTAACTGTGAGTGGTCTTGTTTCATTGGGATGACACCTCTCTGTTTGTTTCTGTGCGGGAGCGCATGTTAAGGTTAAACTTGGTTCGTCCCATGCAAGTCTTCTTGCCATCCCTGTTTTCCCTCCGCCTAAATAGTAGCTTCCACCCATGTATTCTTTTTTAATATCTTCTGGTAAATCTTTCCAATATCCGCCTTGAGGAATCAAATCCATTACCTTCTTTTTCTTTTCTGGATATTTTTGTCCATCTGATTCTGGTACGTTCTCCAAAGCTTCTCTTACTGTAACGATATAATCTTTTTCTTTTGGAAAAATGAATGGGATATCTAAATCATTTCTTATTGCCAAAATAATCAACCTTTCTCTTTTTTGAGGAACATCCAAGTACTGCGCCCTAAGAACTTTATACGCAACTTTGTATCCTAAGTTTTCCAACACTTTGACCATTATTTCCAGCGTTTTTCCCTGGTCGTGTTTTAATAATCCTTTTACATTTTCTCCCATTGCAATTTTAGGTCTAACTTCTTTTACACATCTCGCAAATTCATAAAACAAAGTTCCTCGGGTATCTTCTAATCCTAGACCTTTTCCGGCATAGCTGAAAGATTGGCAGGGAAAACCTCCCTGCACAATATCTGCATTCATGCCTTTGAAATTTATGTTAGCTACATCACCTAATACGACATTCCAATTGGGTTGATTTTTCTTAAGAGTTTTGACGCAGTCTTCATTAAGCTCGTTTAGGAAGATATGGTTTATCCCGGCATTGTGTAATCCCAGCGCAGTTCCACCAGCCCCGGCAAATAGCTCGATTGAAGTAAATCCTGATCTCTTGCTTGTTTTGAGGATTCTATAGTACTTAATTGAATGATCACCATTCATCTTTCTTTGGATTCTCTGTAATTCTTTAAGACTAAAAAGTCTATAATTATATTCAGAGCGAGTGGATTTTATTAAACCTTTTCTTTCCCACCTTCTTATGGTGTCTTTTGATATGCCTAATAAATCGGAAGATTCTGATACACCAAGATATTTGCTGTTTCCATCCATAACACCGAGCCTACCATAACCACTGCATTATGCAAGGGTTGTAATTAGCCGGTTAAATCCTGGAGATTTAACTGTCTTGAAGATGTCAACTACCGCGAGCTTACGCTCACGATATGCTGTAATGCACGCATTATAAACGTGACATCAAGTTTGATAACTCATTTCCAAATCCTTCAGAAGTTAACTCTTCAAATATCGAAGCTATTTGTTTATACGTGTTATGCATCCCCGAGATAAAATCCCAGAATTCATTCTCCACCAACGCGTCTACTCTGGGCTCAAGCACACCCCGATTATGAGGTGTATGTGACCAAAAATCAGAAAAATAAGGATTGTATGGATATGCTATTTTACATTCAATTTTTACCTCGTCGTTTTTACAAACACGGTATGCATACCACTCAAGAATTTGTTTATTAAATGACTTAATACTTCCCAAGTTAGGTTGTACAGTTTTTGTGTCAAAAGCATATTCGACTTGACTTTTCTTTAGGAAAATATCAACTCCTGTCCCCGCAGGCGGAGCCACGTATTTAATTCCACTCTTGTTAATTTTTCTACTTATGACTCGCATCCGCTCTAAACATTCATTTGCAGGAATCCAAGTTGATCGACTTTCTCTCAGAGAGATTACATTTGAAAGTTCTGCTTGAAGCTCTAAAGGAAAGGGACTGGGCTTAAGTATTTTATCCTCAATAATTTCAAATCCATTTGTTTCTGCCAAAGTCTTTGCAATCGGTTCCCATACAGTCGTTCCTATGCTAGTTTCTAATCCACCTACTATTGATCTTATTTTTCTCTCTTTTGGTATAAGTAAATCAAGTGGCTGTATGTTCGTGCAAGAGAAATTATTTACATACTTAAGAAGTGAATTTTTCAGATTTTGTTTTATCCTATTGCGCAATTGAGTGTCCATGTCATTAGGCTTTTGGATCATTACATGCATTATACATCCTGCCTAGAAAGCGCACTTAGAATCGGTTGTACCTAATCCGCATCCTCCATAATACTTTCTAAAGCCTGTCGCAATGCCTGCCTCTCAAATCCTGTTGCTATGCGCTCTGAAGTAGAGGCGTAACCTCTTGGTATATAGCCCACCGTCTTGTTCCTCTTTAATGACCTCGAGTGACAATCGGATAGCTTTTGAAGATATTAGGTATAATACCCACTAGACATGTCACGAATTCAATACGGCATCACCTGGTGGGGCAAAGAATGGTTAAAAGCATTAACTATGATCGATCATGCCAACCGAATTCCTCGAGGCAAGAGCTACGCCAATAATGGCGCGGTTAAAAAATTAGTAATTGAAAAAAACGTCATCAAGGCTAAAGTCCAGGGAACACAACGATCGCCATATCGGGTTGAAGTGAAGCTTAAAGCCTTCAATCATGTCAAACAACAACAAATTGTGGCGTTATTATCCCAGAATGATTTATTGCTGGCTGAATTACTCAATCATCAATTACCTCCAGAAACCAATCAAATTTTGACCCAAGCGAAGATTAATCTCTTCCCGACTTCCTGGGCAGATGTGAACGGCTCCTGTTCTTGTCCTGACTCAGCCGTTCCCTGCAAACACATTGCTGCCGTAATTTATTTGATGGCTACGGAAATCGACAATGATCCGTTTCGAGTTTTTGACCTTCATGATTGTAATATGAGCTGGCTGTTAAAACAGCGAGGGGTTAAATTAACTCAAAGTGAAATCAAAATCGAGACCATTGCCTGGCACCTAAATGGTCTAAAACAACATCAACATCCTAGCGACATTGATCTAGAGACTATTCTAAATAAAATTGATTTTTCGCTCCTGCCTAATATTGGGACTAGTTTGATGGCTACTTTAATGGCTAATCCTCCTTGTTATCAACATGGAGATTTAAAAGTTTTAGTCACCAACGCGGTTAAAGATATGGCCAAAATCGCTGCCAAAGAATTGTCCGCCATCGAATTGAGTGACAGCAGACAAACACCTCTATTTGATTCTAAGAGTGATTTAATAATTGATGAAGAATTAAAAATTTCCGGTCATCTCGATAAACCTTTATCATTGTCGAAACTTGGCTACCTTAGTCACAATGAGACCATTCTGGGTTTGATCCACCTGTTTGGTTTACACTTGATGGTTAACGGTTTGATTAAACCCCGACTGGCCATGACTTCTCACGGTCACTATCGAATCTTGTGGGTACCAGTGATCACCCAAAACGAAGTGGTGAAACTAGTAGATCTACTCAACCCAATTATTCCAGAGAGTATTTTGCTACAAATTTCCCCAACCGAAAAGCTAAATTTGTTGATCGATTTGGTGGTTCGTCAGCATTTGAATAGTAAAACTAACAAATATCCTGCTAACAAAATTAGCCATGCCATGACTAAGGGCGCGTTTTTCTCTCAATCCGATTTACCTGTGGCTCAATCCTTGTCAGTGCTATCAATTTGGTTAAAAAAACTATCTTTCACTTCTGATCGCTTTGTGCCACTCATTATGGTTACCAACACAAAAAAAGATGACTATCACCTCTCAATTTGGGTGAGAGATACCACTGCCAATATGCCACCAGTAACTTTGGCCGAATTTAAGCAAAATAATCCTGTCGCAAATCTCAGGTTAAGCCAAGATCTGGCCACGATTAAACCACATTTACCGGTGATCAAAGAATTGATGGGAAGCAAGAAAACAGATTATGTCAATTTTAGCGCCAGCCAATTTGTGAATGTTTTATTTGAAATGTTACCGGTGATTAAGCTGTTAGGTTTAAACCTGGTATTACCAAAAGGACTAGATGAGATAATCCGACCCAAAGTCACCATGAAATTGAAATCAAAATCCATGACTAGTATGGGTCATGGTTTAAACCTGGCTGAAATGCTGGAATTTGACTGGCAAGTAGCCTTGGGCAGTAAACACATATCAGTAAGCGAATTTAAACAACTCCTCAAAAAATCACGAGGTATCATCAATTTTAAAAATGAGTTTATTTATTTGAACGAAGCAGAAATCAATTCTTTACTAAAAACAATCCAGTCTTCTCCCAAAGCCAGCCAAACCGAACTCATGCGGGCTCTATTGTCGGGTGAATACCAAGGCTCCCCTATTGAATTAACAGCAGGGTTAACCCAAGAATTAAATCGATTAAAACAGTTTCCTACTCTACCACCACCCAAAAACCTTCAGACCACTCTGCGTGATTATCAAACTAGAGGTATGGCCTGGTTATTTCATAATGCCAAACTTGGTTTTGGTTCTCTTTTGGCCGATGATATGGGTCTTGGGAAAACCGTTCAAATTATTAGTTTGTTACTCATTTTCAAACAGCGTCAGATGTTAGAGAAGCCAGCCTTGGTCGTGGTGCCGACTTCGCTTATTAACAACTGGCAGCGAGAAATCGCCAAATTTGCTCCTGATCTTAAAGTGGCCTTATATCACGGACAGAAACGCAATTGGGATCAAACCGAGGTTGATGTTTGGTTGACTAGCTTCGGCTTGGTTAGGCGAGACGTGAGTCGGTTTGAAACTCACCAATGGAGTTTATTGACGGTAGATGAAGCTCAAAATATAAAAAACCCGCACGTGATTCAGACAAAAGCGGTGAAAAAAATCAAAGCTGATTACAAAATTGCACTAACGGGGACCCCCGTAGAAAATCATCTATCAGATTATTGGAGTATTTTGGATTTTTTAATGCCTGGGTTTTTGATGAATCTCACTGAGTTCCGAGATCAAATTGCCAGGCCAATCGAAGTGGATCGAAATCAACAAGCGCTCGCCTATTTCAAAAAACTCACCGAGCCGTTTATCATGCGACGACTGAAAACTGATAAAAGTATTATTAGCGACTTACCAGACAAGATTGTGATAGAGCAATACTGTACTTTAACCGCCGATCAAGCCTCACTTTATCAAGCCACGGTCGACCAGATGTTGAGGGTAATTGAAGGTATGGACAAATCCATTGAACGAACTGGCATGGTGTTCAAGCTGATGACCAGTCTGAAACAAATCTGTAATCATCCCAATCATTTCCTAAAAACCCCATCCCCGCAAGTAACCACTTCTGGGAAGTCAATTCGGCTCATGGAAATCTTAACCGAGATTGTTGAGGATCATCACCAAGCTCTGATTTTTACTCAATACACCGAAATGGGTAATCTACTGGTAGAGATGATTGAAAAGACATTGAATTTGAAACCATTATTTTTCCATGGTGGCTTAAACCTGAAAAAACGGGCAATCATGGTTGACGAGTTCAATAACCACACCAGTCCTGTCATGATTCTATCGCTCAAGACTGGTGGCACCGGACTCAATCTGACTGCAGCGAACCATGTGATTCATTATGATTTATGGTGGAATCAGGCTGTCGAAAATCAAGCCACTGATCGAGCATTCCGCATTGGCCAAACCAAAAACGTCAACGTTCATCGATTTATCACCGCCGACACCTTTGAGGAAAAAATTAATCAAATGATCAATAATAAACGTGAATTAGCCGATCTTACTGTTGGTAGTGGTGAGAAGTGGATTGGTGAATTATCTAATAGCGAACTAAAAAAGTTGTTTAGCTAGAGTAGTTTTCATGATGGACTGCAAATAAATAATCAGTATTTACTTAAGAACATCTTCAGTTCCGGCTTTGCAGCTTTAATGAAATCGTCCATTTTTTGCTTTGGCAGAAGCAAATTCAGATCTTCCATCAGTAATTTGTCAGCAAGTTTTTCATCGATGAAGTCACTTAATTCACCCAAATACACTTCATATTTTTTACCTGTAGCAGCCTGAATAGTCTTTGTATTTATAGGAAGTCCATCAACAAAAAACTTGTGGATGTCGTAAAAATCTCTGCCAGCAATATTGCCAGTTTTATCGTAACGTGCTTTGGCAGCAATCAGCTTGTAGGCAAACATCGTATCCAGGGTATGTCCATTGCAGTACATTGATATCTCGGGTAGATAAACTTTCTCGTACCGATCAAATTTGGTAACCTTATCGTTTATTTCTAGCTTAAGCGTATTGCGTACCTTCTCTGGAGCATCGTATTTAAGAAAAAATTGCAGATACTCTTTGCTCTCGTCTTTGATACCCAATCTTAGTTGTTTAAACATGCTGTGTAACTTAGTGCGGGATTCTTGTTTCACTGACTTGTCTGGTAAATCAAAATCAAGATCTATAGAGAATCTGTCAAGCACACCACGCAATGCTGCGTAAGTTCCGCCTTTAAACATAAGACGGCTTGATAAAAAGCTGTCCTCTAAAATCGCTCTTAAGAGACGATACATTTGGACTTTGTGCCTTGCATCCTCGGCTTTTGGCAAGATCATATTGTGTATCCTAAAAAATTACTAACTTGCTTGACTTCCTCTTTCTCAAAGCCAATGGTATTGTCGATGAAATATACTCGATTTACATGTTTTATATCAGCAACAGCCCTATTTTTGCATGCTATAGAGTAGCGAATCTCATCTTTTATGCCAATCCTGTTAACAAGATACTTTGGATTTAAATATCTGCATAAAAACCGCTGTCCTGCTATCTCAAACTCTTTCTTTTTTTCTCCCATCAAAGTTACTGCGTTAATTCTTTGCATAATAAGACCCTCTTTTTCAAGGACTGTTTCGGTAGACACATAAGAAAGCGAACCCGAGACTGCACAGCCTATCTCGTATGGATGTAGTTTATCAAGTGGAACTGTAGAATAAATCCCTTTTGAGACCTCATACAGGATCTTTCTCTCTTTGTACCTTCTAATAGTTGTCGTTAAGGAGTTTCTGTTTAAAGAGTCCCACAGCGTAGCTAAATCAGCTATTCTATAAATCCTTTTTTCGTTGATAAGCAGCAAAGACAGTTTTCGAGTATCCCGTATCTTGTACATATATGTACAAGATACGACGCCGACCGAAGATTGTCAAATGTTTCAAGCGACATAAAATACGCGATTATGCACGCAACACCTCCAAATATGCTTCGTAATTGGAGTCACCGACTCCAAAAAGACAGATTTCTTGGCTCCGAACAGTGAACGAAGTTGGAACTTATGTTATTAATCGATAATAGTCATTGTAGCAACAATGATCGCAACCGCTAAGAGCCAACAACCGCCAATTATTAATTTTCCTCGAGGTGAAGCTTCTCTAAATTTTCTTAGGAATCTATAATCGAAATATACAGACATAATTCAATTGTACATCAAAATTTCCTGACCCCGCACTGCAAACAATGTTACAACCGTTTCTGAGTGGCAAAAAGAGTATATTTATATTCCGGATTAATACTCAAAAGCATCGGTGGACGACACTTATATTCCAGATCTGAAACCAGTAGAAGTAGAAATGTAACTTACCCCAGACCAGTGGCAGTATTTACGCGAGATTCGAAAAATAACCGGGCAAGAAGTTATAAATATCTTGAACGCAGCATTAAACTCCCCGTTCAGTCGCTAACAAGCGCCAAAGTGGTTCCAGAGGAAGTCGTTAAAGAGAGCGAAGATATTGATGTTCAGTCTGAAGCCACAACTCAAAGCCAAGAAACAAAGTTGGTTTTAGGAGCAAATATTTTTATCCCCAATATTTGGTTACCAGACAAACTTTATCGTTATCTAAGAAAATATTCATAGAGTATCCTGACTTTTTCTGCTATTTTTCTGGCGTATTTCGAGGATTACACTCCTTGATTTACGCGTAATTTGTGGTATAAGTATATTATGCAAAACATAAAGAGACTACAAGAAGATCTAATATTGAAGGATTTTTTTAAGGGAAAAGTGATTGTGATCGTTGGAGCACGTCAAGTTGGAAAGACAACCCTATTACATCAAATATCTCAACAGTTCCGTGGCAAAAAAATTCTAAAAATAAATGCCGATAATCCAACCGAAGCAGATCTACTACGGAAAAAGGACTTTGTCGAATTAAATCAAATAGTCGGTGATAACGAAATAGTTTTGATCGATGAGGCTCAGAGAGTGCCCGATGTCGGGATCACAATTAAATTATTAGTCGATAACTACAAGAATACTAAACAGATAATTGTAACTGGCTCTTCGACCATAAATTTGCTACAAAGCACCTCGGAACCATTAACTGGCAGAAAATATACATATCATCTTTATCCAATCAGTATTGAAGAATTCATTAAACAATCAGGCCAACTTGAAGCAACAAAGCAAATTGAAACCTTTTTAAGGTTTGGGATGTATCCTGAAATAGTCAAGACGCCAGCAATAGCAGAAAAAGTCAGGCTATTGAGAGAAATAACATCAAGCTATCTTTTTAGAGACATTTTAGAATTCCAGGAGGTCAAAAACCCTCAGGTTCTAAATGATTTGTTGAAGGCTCTTGCACTTCAAATAGGTTCAGAAGTTTCATATACAGAATTATCAAATCTGTTAAACATAGATTCAAAAACAGTAGAGCGATACATTGATTTACTAGAAAAAAGCTTTGTTGTATTTAGGCTCTCTCCATTCTCACAAAATAGAAGAAGGGAAATTTCTAAGAATAAAAAGATCTTGTTTTACGATGTTGGAATACGAAATGCTCTTATTGATAATTTCAATACATTCGATAAAAGGCAGGATCTAGGTCATCTATGGGAAAATTTCGTAATTTCAGAAAGGGTCAAATATCGAGAGTATCATAGGGTATATGCTTCCCAGTATTTCTGGCGGACATATGACGGAAGCGAGGTTGACCTAGTTGAAAACAGAGAAGGTAAATTGTTTGGATACAAAATAAAATACACATCTGAAAAGTTAAAAGTTCCTCAGAAATGGCAGGAGTATAAAAACAGCAGCCTTGAAATAATTAATAAAAACAGTTTGCCAGGGTTTGCGTTTTGATGTATCTGGCTCCGAACAATGGTATGAATTCGGACGAATTGATTGGGTCAGCAAGCTGGAGTATCCAGAGTGGACGGATAAAGAAATCAACAAATTCTTAAACCTGTAACAGCCATTCATACAAAGGAGTGGCTTGAATTTGTATACCCTCCATTTCAAATTCAGATTTCTCACTTTCGGTAATGATAACCAGTTTTTTAGCCCTTTTTTGCTCATTAGCTGCACTCACCAGTGCTCGCAACTCTCTTTCTCTGGTCTCCGCCGAATCAAAGTGTTGTGCCACTTGGATTAGTGATCCCTCACTAGGTAGGAAAAAATCAACTTCGTAGTCTTCAGTCGTTTTGTAGTAGTACACATCATGGTACTTTCTTCGCAGTTGCAAAAAAACCATATTTTCCATTAATTTGCCTTTATTCTGAGAAAAAGAAAAACCTACAGACTGAATCAATCCTGTATCAATACCATACGTTTTTTTGGCAGCAATTTGTTGTTCTTTGACTGAGTAGGCATACTTGTTGACCACAAAAAATAACCAGCTATTTTCCAAATAATCAACATAGTTA
>MEVH01000029.1:4151-5733 GCA_001772665.1 candidate division WWE3 bacterium RIFCSPLOWO2_01_FULL_39_13 | reverse complement strand
TTTTTCTATTTGTTTGACAAATTCAAAAACTGCCAACCCTTCCTTGGTTTTGAGCATTTTGCCGATCTTTAAATAGCCAAGAGCAATACTGGGAAACGCCGGCCTAACCCCAATTTCGACGAATTTATCCATCTCACGGGCGGTGGCATGAGCAAGTTTAATTGCCCTGATAAATTCAGCTTCATTACGAACAACATGGTCACTCCAAAGGGATAAGACATAAGGGTTGTTAAATTTCTTGTCAAGGACGGTAGCGGCCAGCCCGACAGCGGCGGCGGTATCACGTGTATGGGGCTCGATGATGATATTCTCAAGAGGAATTTCCGGTGCCAGCTTGACAATCCAAGAGACATTATCTCTTACAGTTACCGGGAAAATATCGGCCATGGGGAATTCTTTTTTAAGGCGGGCAACCATCATTTCAAATGTCGACTTACCCTCGATTAAGGACTGGAACTGTTTAGGAAAGGTAACTCGACTCATTGGCCACATGCGGGTACCAGCCCCACCGCAAAAAAGGGCAATTTTTAAATCTTTATTGTTCTGCATATAGTTAAGTCTCAAAGTATCAAAAGTTAAATGTTAAGCATGTGATACACTGATTTTCAAAATACGATGCTTTATTTCCTCTTGAAAACTGCTAATAAAATTCCTTTTTGAAAACTTAAGGGCATTTTTGCGGCAAGCTGATATCTTTAATTTTAACCCAGATAAAGTTTTAATTGCATCTTCTAGCGCTTCGGCTGTTTGAGGAGTAAAAAATAAGCCTGTTTCTTTCTCCTTGGTAATCTCTTTTTGTCCTCCCCCGTCATAAGCAATCACCGGCCGTCCACAAGCTTGGGCCTCGACAGCGGATATCCCAAAATCTTCCTGTTGGGTAACGATCAGCGCCTGACAGTTCTGATAAAGACTACGCAACCTTTCTTGCGTGACTCGACCGGCAAATTCAGCATCCCCTGTCAGTTTTTGGGCAATATCAGAAAGTCTTTCTCTATCAGGACCGTCACCGACAATAATAAGTTTTTTATTAAGTTTGACGCAGGCTTTGATAGCTATATCAATTTTTTTCCATCTGACAAGCCGGGAAACAACCAAAAAATAATTTTGGGTTTTAAGTTTCCAGTTGTGGATTTTCGCCAGCTTAAAAAAGTTAATGTCGGCAAATGGATAAATAAGGGCGCTTTCTCTCTGATAATGTTTGCGGATGTCATCTTTGACATTTTCGGAATTAGCAATGTAAAAATCGGCACGAGAAGCAGAGACTTTCTCCCATCTTTTAAGCCATTGGAATAGTGGGGTAAGGATAATTCGCAGGATCTTTGGCAAATAATCAGTTTGAACCTGCTCGCTGTATAAAAATCGCGGCAGACTGTTGATATAGCAAATGTGGACAGTATTAGGTTTGGTGATAATCGCTTTGGCAAAACGGGTGGTCGATGAGACAATAACATCAAAATCATCAAAATTAAAACTTTCAAATGCCAATGGATACAAAGGCAAAAGAAGTTTGTAAAACTTTGAAGCCAAAGGCATTTTCTGCAGCCAAGATGTTTTAACTCTTTTGGGGTCTATAGATTTTGGT
>MEVH01000029.1:842-4133 GCA_001772665.1 candidate division WWE3 bacterium RIFCSPLOWO2_01_FULL_39_13 | reverse complement strand
GCCAAGTTGAGTGAAGTCATCGTGTACAAGGGCTACTTTCATTATGAAGATTATATCCCATCCACTGTCATTCTGAACTTGTTTCAGAATCTGTTCTTCAGCAAAGCCAAAATTACCACAATTTTTAGTTGAGAAAGATTTTAGGGTTGATTAGGAATCACTTGTAAGGCTTGCAGCTTTTCACCTGCGAGAAAAGCAAGCATAGCCCCTCCGCCTGTAGATACAAAGGAAAAACTATCCAATAGATTGTACTTAGCGAGGAACTCAATTGTCTGACCTCCACCCGCAATAGAAAATGCCTGAGAATCTTTAACTGCAACTACAATAGCTTTTGTTCCTGCTGAGTGTCCTTGCTCAAAAAGACCCATTGCCCCATTCCATACTATTAAATTGCTCCTTCTAATAATTTCAGCGAATCTCTCTTGAGAATTTGTTGTAATGTCCAGCCCATTCTCACTAAGCTGTGCTACCTCAACATTGTCTGGTAAAGGTATCGAGTCGGCAACAATTTCTTTAGGTAAAACACCGCCCACTAAAATTGTGTCTGCAACTGACGATAAATTTTTAATTGCAGGTATTTTTGTATCTATTTTTGCTCCTCCGATTATGACAGTGAAAGGATGAGCGGGCTTATTTAGAGCTTCTGATAGAACCTTAACTTCTCTTTCGAGGTTTAACCCTGCGTAAGCGGGAAGCAGTCTGGGAATTGTAACCATAGAAGCATGTTCTCTGTGCGAGTTCCCAAATGCCTCGTTCACATAAAAGTCTGCGTTCGAAGCTAATCTGTTTGCAAACTCTGGATCGTTTGTAGTTTCGCCTTCAAAGAATCTTAGATTTTCCAGAAGTACAACTCTATTGTTTGGTCTTTGAAATATATCTTGTTGAAATTCAATATCTGTTCCAAGTAGTTTACTAGCTGCTTGGACAAGTCTGCTTGTGGACAAAGATGGACTTTCCCCAATTGGTCTGCCGATATGACCTGCTATTGTTACCGAATCACCTCCTTCGAGTAGATAATCGACTGTCTGTTTGAGGCGAGCCAGTCTTAAAACGCCCTCAGTCAGTACTTCACTACTAAAATCCCTCTCTCCTCCTTGCCTGTGCTCTTCTATTGTGACATCTAAATCTGCTCTTACAAATGCTCGTTTACCACTTACCTCAAGTTCGCTTAATGATCTCATGCTTTGGAATTATACAAGTTTGAGGTTTCTTTTCAATTATTGACAGAAAAGTTGTTAATACTATAGTGGAAATGTCTTATCAGCACGCCCCAAATAGAGAACTTCGTCTCTGATTTTCGCTTCGCTCAAAATAAAAAATCTTCGAGATTGAAGTCACTCGTCCTGAGCCCTTCGACTTCGCCGAGTCAGACTCGGCTTCGCTCAGGGTAACTAGTAGAAGGATCATGAGCAAGGGTTACTTTCATTGACTAGTTTGTGTGTTTTTTGATCCAGGAAGCAATTTCTTCAAGTTTAGGCTTTTCGTTTTCTGCCCATAGTGCAAAATCAACTTTTTCTTGCTGAGTCGCTGTTAATTGGCGACCGTTCAAGTATAAAAAATATTCTAGCGTAGCTAAAGCAGTTCTTTTGTTGCCATCAACGAAGGGGTGGTTTGAAGATAATGATTGGACCAGGGCAGCTGCTTTTGAGAAAATATCAGGATACAAATCTTCTCCTCCAAAAGTTGCTTGTGGACGACCCAAGGCAGAAGATAAGAGATCCCAATTCCTAACTCCCTGTGAACCACCTGTTTTTTCTGTAACTCTAAAGTGTATGGCAACTACCTCGTCTAAGGTAGGATATTTGGTCATTTGGAAGCAAGTTCTTCCAGGGCGGGGCGATTGTTCTCGATATACTTATCGACCCATCTTATGAATTCGGGTGTTAATGTTGTTCTTTTGGTTTTTCTAATCGGTTCGACATCGACTTGGACTTCATCACCGACTCTCAGTTTTTTTTCTTTAATAATTGACTGCGGAATTGTCACTGCAGCAGAATTTCCAACGCGAATTATTTTTTGAATCATTGTACTAACAATGTTATAACAGTGCAATAGTATTGTCAAGTATATTGCACTGCTACACGAGTTTACGAATTTAACACTGCGTTGACTTTGTCAACTTGTGTTCGGCTTTGTCGAATCTATTTAATTCTTTTAACTAAAAACCATTCTTTGCCGGCACCTTTTGCTCCTCTATTCCAAAAAAGTTCACATTGACTGCCATCAGCCAGTAGAATTCTGTACCAGACACGATGTTTGCGTAACCACCAGGGACGACTTTGTGTATGCTCTTCCCACCTGGAAATAATTTTCTTAACTTTGAGTAAATTGTTGTTGAAGGTAATGCTGGTTGGTCTTCTCCAGCCCGTTTCTTGAACAAAATCGACGTTGACATTTTTCCCTATAAATTCTTTCACTTTAGTTATTTAAATAATTAGAGTGTCTTAAATGTTAACTATCTCCTTATAGACTGAAAGGGTTTGGGCGGCCATTTTTTGCCAGGAGTATTTTTTGACCTGTTCCTTTCCTTTCTTAACAAGGTCTGCCCTTGTTTTTTCATCGGTTACGATTTTTTTTATTTTTGATGCAATGTCTTTGGGGTCATGGGGATTAAAATAGATGGCTGCTTCGCCATAAACTTCGTGAAGAACCGGAATATCTGAACAAACAACTGGAAGCCCAGCTGCCATGGCATTGAGGCCCGGAATACCGAATCCTTCGGAAAGACTGGGAAAAATGTATGCGGAAGCCTTTTTAAAAATTTGTGATAACTGTTCAGCTGGAAGATATCCTGTTAATGTTACAAATTCTTTTAATCCTAATTTATCGATCTCATCCTCTAATCGTTTAGTAAAAACATCTCGTGCAGAAACTATTACAAGATTAATTTTAGATGATTCTTTTTTATTTAATAATTTGACAACCATGAGTAAATTGGACAAATTTTTATGCGGATATGCATTACCGACATAAACCAAAAAAGGGTTCCTTTTTGGTAATTTCCAATTTCCAATTTTGCGAAGCAAAACTTCGCTTTCCAATTTCCAATTTTTAAAGTATTCTTCTTCGGCGGCTTCATATGTTATTACAATTTTGGCTGGATCCACTTTAAAATTGCGAAGGATTTCTTCTTTAATTAAGTTGCTGGGAACGATAATCTTGGAAGAACGTCTAATAGCATTTTTAACAACTATCCGATATCCAAGACGCTTTGTTTTAAAAAAAAGCGGGTTTCTGGTCGTTGTCGACTGCTCTTTAAAATGGTGATGAATCAGATCATGGACGGTTACG
>MEVH01000029.1:0-804 GCA_001772665.1 candidate division WWE3 bacterium RIFCSPLOWO2_01_FULL_39_13 | reverse complement strand
AGTCCAAGTTTTTAGAATTATAGATTTGTGGCATCCTAAGTTGTTCTTCAATTGAATACCAGGGTATATTGGCAGACACTTTTTCAAAATTTTTTGATTTCAGCCTGAGATAATCCCAATTTGAATCTTTTAGAAAGATAAAATACTGATTGAGTGAGTCTAGTAACGCCAGGTTTAAAATAAGTTTTTCGGTGTATTTACCAAGTCCGGTTCCTTCGGGCCCGACAAACCGAGCATCTATACCAATTCTCATATGAGCACTGATTCGGCAAGATTCATAACGGATTTACACGGATAAGAGACGTATCCTTTCTAAAATTTTCAAAGATATCAGCACCAGCCAATTAATAAAAAATGGATATTTAGTTAAGTAGTGTTTCTTATAAAAAACTTCCATGGCGTGGATTGATTCATAAAGTGCTCGTTTTCTGGACTGGCGGGTCGCTTTAGATAAGTGTGAAGATGCCGGTTTTATGCCAGAAGCAACTCCTTTGTAATGAATGATTTTGGTAATCGGGGTATAGACAACCTGATATCCCTTTTCCTTAAACCGCCAGCACCAATCTAAATCTTCTCCGTAAAAGAAAAAATCTTCATCAAATAGGCCGACTTTTGAGATCGCCGATTTTCTAATCATCATAAAAGCGCCGGCACAGGCATCAATTTTATGCCCTCGATCAGCGGATAAATAACCCATGTAATACTGATCAAATATCTTTGAACCTTTGAAAATTTTGGAAAGAGAAGAAAAATGACAAAATGCCCGCCAGGGTGTTGGGAAATGACGACGACAATCACGGTCCA
>MEVH01000028.1:1029-4979 GCA_001772665.1 candidate division WWE3 bacterium RIFCSPLOWO2_01_FULL_39_13 | reverse complement strand
ACACAATTGGACGGATTTTTAGCGTAATCAATCCAGATCAGTTTAGGGAAAAGTTGTTGGGGATTGTTTCGGGTTAGATGCAATTGCCCTGCCTGCATAGACTCGGGGATTGTCAAGAATTGATGTAAAATACTTCCAATGTACTCTAGTATTTTGATTATCATCCCAGCATATAATGAAGAGAAAATGGTCGGAAAAGTCATTGATGATCTCAAAAAAGCCGGCTTCGAAAATATTATAGTAATTGATGACGGAAGCTCAGATAAAACTGGTGAAGTCTCTAAAAAAGCAGGAGCGATCGTACTGACTCATCCCGTAAATATTGGTGTTGGGGGAGCCTTTTCTACTGGCATGGAGTACGCAAGACTCAAGAATTATAAATATTTAATTACAGTCGATGCGGACGGACAGCACAATGCAAACGATGTTAAAAAAATCGCGCTGGAATTACAAAAAGACGAATATGATATAGTCAGCGGATCGAGATTTCTAGATTTTAAAAGAAAATACAAACCGCGCTATCTGCTGGGTCTTTTGTGGAATCTTATAATCTTTTTATTTACCTTCAAATATACATCTGACCCGGAATCCGGGCTTCGAGGTTTCAACAAGAAGGCTCTAGAAGTTATAAATGTAGAATCATCTGGATTTGAAGCATGCTCAGAAATCATCATCAAGTCAGCCAAAAGCAGTCTGAAAACAAAAGAAATTCCAGTTACAGCAATCTATACCGACTACAGTATTAACAAAGGGCAGAAAATTACAAACGCCACAAGATTATTTAGAAAACTTCTTTTGCGCCACGGATGAAATTTGAATCCCGCAGAAACTCCTTCGATTTAATCTGCTAAAATAGCTTTGTGATACTGTTTCAGATAATCTTCATTGTTTTCATAATTTTTTCTGCTGTAAAAGTCGTCGGACAGATAAGAAATAACAAAATCGGCGGTTTCAACTTAATCTTCTGGCTGTTAATTTGGATCGCAGGAGGAATAGTAATACTTGCTCCAGAAATCTCTTCTAATATCGGCACCTTTTTTGGAATAGGCAGAGGAGCAGATTTAATTATCTATTCATCGATTATTGTCCTGTTCTATATAGTCTATCGAATCTATATTAAAGTTGAATCAATGGACAAAAAGATAAAGGAGCTTGCCACAAAAACCGCACTCGGGGAAAAGACAATCACAAAGAATTGAAAATCATAAACTTAATTGTTTTTGGAGGTTGATGTTTAAACCTTAGTTTTCCTCTTATCCTGTATAATCGTGAAATGGTCGCCATTCCCGCGATGAAAGAAATTATCAGAAGATTTTGGCCACAGATTTTATTAATAATTATCATCTCAGCATTTATATCAGCTTATATTTACCAGCATATTACTTTTGTGGTCGCAATCATTCTAATCATACCGATACTTATTACTGCCAGAGGAACCGTTCATGAAAAACGAATTAAATTTTCATTAACTTTATTGCAATTGGGGGCTGTAGTATTCGCTGCAGCTATTATTATTCTTAACCTTTTCGGTTTTCATTTCTTTACAGAGATATTCAAAATTACATTTTCATACCGCGAAGTTATAAATCTTAATTTAAGCTTTTTAAAGTATTTATCAATCTCTATTCTCACTGTAATTGTTTACGCATTCTCTGCATTTTTAATAGGAGAAAAAATACTTCAAACCGCATTTAGAAACCTTCGAAACATTCTTGGATCAGCAGGATATGTTTTTATTTCCACCGTCTTTGGACTGGGAGTTATCGGCACAATCCTTTTCATTTCAGCAGTTTACGGATTTATAAGCATCCAGACACTTCTTATACTGCTTTTGGCTGGTACTGTGATAAATTACAAAACCCTGCCAAGCATCATTGCGAAAATCTCCTTAATATTGAAAGCCAGAAAACATTTTGACTTATCAGTTTATCAGGTACTGTTCTGGCTAACTACCCTCGTTTTTGCGTCAACAACTATAGTGGTTTTAATAAGATCATTTGTCCACGGCCCTGATGCACTTAGGCTTTATCTTAACCTGACAAAATATATTGCCCAAAACCATTCAGCGCCGACAACAGAGGTAATGACTCTGATGCCTTTTTTTACCGAGATCACATTTGCACCGGCATACATGATAGGAGGAATCCCCGCAGCAACCTTCACAATGTACTCTATTGCCGTCCTTTATATTTTTGGATTTTACCTGCTCATTAAAAAAGAGCTTTCGAAAGTTCCAATATGGGTAATTATTCCGATAATTGCATTCCCTCCATTTATGCAGATGCTTGCCGGCGAATACAAAATTGATATTTTTGCCATGCTATTCTCTTCAGCAATTTTTTACCTCATATATACCTACGAAAATCAGCGACCACAGGCTTACAACTGTGGCTCGCTGTTTTCTCGTAAAGATTCAAACTTACATGTCATATCTAAAGCAGTTGCTATTGCACTCGAAAATAAAAAGGAAGAAAAACTTCTATACATCATAGGATTCCTCTGCTCAATCGCAGTCCTTATAAAGCTGACTGCCTTATTTTTTGTTATTCCAACAGGAATTTATATTTTTGTATCTGCAATTAAGAATTCTTCAAAACTACTGGTTCATAGGCTTGCACAGCTGTTGCTAATCGGCACCATTTCAGCTCTCCCGCTTCTCCCCTGGGTGCTATTGTACAAAGTCCAATTCATTAATTACTCAAGCATTGGTCTTGGATTAAACCCAATCGCACATTATGAAAACATTAAACTGCCTGTATACTGGTGCACCAAAGAAATAGTTGATTATGAACAGAATTCATATTTCAAATCTTTTGACGGATCCGCAAAATCCTATCTATACATGCCACTGCTTTTTCTTTTAGGAAGAGGAACAAGGTTTCAAAATTTTTCTCTGCTTGATATTGGACTTTTCTTGCCCATTGGACTAATCATTTTCATATACCTAAAACTGAAAAAGACCAAAAGTTACAGCTTAAGTTCGGGAGCAAAAGGCCTGCTTCTTATTAACGCGGGTTCGGCTTTTATATGGATGTACTTTGCCCCCGTGCTGATCTGGTATGCTGCTCCGATAATATTATGCTTTATAACAATCTTATTCGTTTCAATTTACAAGCATAAAAGCGCTTTTATACATAGGCTTGCAGGAATAATTTTCTGCGTTATAGCAGCCTTATATTTCACCAGCTACGGAATAATACACGCAATAAGCCAATATTTTCCGCCAAGCCTAACACAGCAGCAGCTCGAAAGCTATCTTGAAAATTCAGAAGGGGTCTTAGGAGTATACTCAAACGCCATGAAGATTGGAAAAGTTGTAAATAAGGATGCCGGAAGATCAAAGATAATATTCTCGTCATCAGCTTCATTTTCAAACATTTACTTTTTTATTGACAATTACTTTGACAGAGCATTATTTTTCGATCTTAACTCTGAAATTATGGATGAAAACTCCTACGCGAATATTTTGAGAAAGTATCATCCCGAATACAGTGTATTTAATGTCACATCCGCTGAATCAAAACTTGAATGCTTGAAAGAAAACCAGAAAAATGTAAAACCTATCTTCGAAAAATACGGAGAGAAACTGTTGGAAACACCTTCTTATATCTTATACAAAGTCAAACTTTAAGGAAAGGTTAAAGGATTATCCTTGAGGAATATATTTTCGGGAGTGGGAAATCCCAGAAGCCGAAGGATGGTAACCAGAAAGAACCTGGCGCCGAATATCAATACGATTCCAAGGGCAGCAAAGACCGCGTTCCACCATCCCTGCCAGAACTTTTCTGCAACCTGCTCGTTGTCTGAGGCAAAAAGCTTATATATGGTCTGAAACAGATTATATCCAACCATAACTATTAACACTGCGTACAAAACATACAAAACCAGATTTACAGAAAAATTAAGTGTCCCAGTCAGCGTGCTGAATGTGTTGCGCGCAGTATCGGCAG
>MEVH01000028.1:0-1021 GCA_001772665.1 candidate division WWE3 bacterium RIFCSPLOWO2_01_FULL_39_13 | reverse complement strand
GGATCGGGAATACAATCTGAGAAGGAATCTTCGCAAGCCATAAATAAGTAATTCATAAAAATCCTGCTGGCGGGTACATTCCACAAGCAGGACTTAACTTCAAAAAATCTCTAACCGCTTAATTCTTCAGGAACACTGAACAATTCTTCTGGGTCAGGAACACCCAGCAGTGACCCAACGTTTTTAACTATAAATCCTGCGCTTAAAAGCAATATCCCGCAGATAACTATTATTACTGCCTTGGTAATATTTCCAGAAACAGCCTTCATTGTCTCTTCACTCTCTGTTCCAAACAGTTTGTAAATCAAAGCAAAGATAGCCCAGCCAATACCAAGAATGACTCCGGCCCAGCCGACATACCTAAGCAGATTAAATGCAAAGACAAACACCTGCGCAAGGTTTTCTATATTCCCAATGCTTGTCTTGACATCTAGGTCAGAGGCATCAATGGCACCGTATACTCTTGACGCAGACAAAAAACCCAGCACCACAGGCAAAACAGTGTAAAACACATATTTGAGTCTTTTCATAAAAATACCACTTAGTAAAAAGCTGTTAACAACAAACAACCTAAGGACACGTAGCGCCTGGATCCGACAGGCAAACACCCGCAGCACACGGTGCCGGACACATACGAGGGGGTGTGGCAGCTCCCCCGCCTCCTATTTCAACAGGAATCTCAAATGTTGCACCAGACCCAAGCAATCCAGCAATAGTCTTAACAACAAACCCTGCACTTAAAAGCAATATCCCGCAGATAACTATTATTACTGCTTTTGTAATATAGCCTGAAACAGTCTTCATTGTCTCTTCACTTTCTGTTCCAAACAATTTGTAAATCAAAGCAAAGATTGCCAGACCAACTCCTACTATGACTCCAGCCCAGCCAATGTATCTAAGCAGGTTGAATGCAAACGTGAACATCTGCCCTAAATTGCTGATTTGTCCAATCTGCGTACTCGCCTGCAGATTATCAGGATCGACAGCAGCAAACACCCTAGACGCCAAAACTCCAAAAGAA
>MEVH01000027.1:17007-30370 GCA_001772665.1 candidate division WWE3 bacterium RIFCSPLOWO2_01_FULL_39_13 | reverse complement strand
AATTATGATCTAACAGGGTGGTCTACGATGACATTTAATATGATCTAACTCGGGTTATTTTCAAAGATCTGTTGATATCGTATACTTAACGTGATTTTTATGTCTCATTCAGAAATGAAATTGGACTTTAAGATAACTAAGATCCTGGTAGCTATTTCAAGTGTTTTACTAATCTTCGCATTTCTGGACTTACCCTATTTTTACTATCAGATTTCCAGGATTGTAGTTAGTGGTACATCGTTTTTTTTGTCGTACAATTTTTACCTCAAGAAAAAGGCTATTGGCGCAGTGGTGATGTTTCTGCTGGCTATTATTTTCAATCCTATTATTCCAATTTATATGAATAAAGACACCTGGATAATTTTTGATATTCTTGCCGTAATAATACTTGTTTCGGCAGAAAAGATTTTATCATTATTAAATAAGAGTTAGGGCTCATTGTTTTTTCTATTAAAATTGAAAATGTATAATATTGGGATGAAATCAAAACATAGAATAAGTCTCCCTATCCTCAAAAAAATAAAAGATCTTTTTCTAAAAAGGGGCGTTAAGGCTTTTTTAAGTACTAATGGCTTGATTCTACTTTGTTCCTTGGGATTTTTATAAACACGCTTTCAGACCGGATATATGAAACTATAAATAGGCGAAGGTATTTGGAATTATTGCAATGGGAGATTACTAACATAGCCATGCAAGCCAGCGGTGAACTCACTGCCTTCATAAAAAATGAGGGAGTTTTATTATTTTATCAATCATATCCATCTCGAGTATATGCAGCTGGTCTAACTAACGGGTATATTCTCTCTTTGTCTCCCGACATCATCTCTCGAATCACATCTTTTTATGACGTGAGAGTGGAAGGTTCCAATGTATTGCTCGATAATATTGAGAAAATACGTAGTGAAAACACAAAAGCCTTGGAACTCTGTCTACTGAATAGTACTGCCGAAAGCGACGAAATTACCACATGTGAAAAAGAAACACAATTAAAAAGAATTTCTGACAAAATGTATTCTGAACGAAGGATAGAATTAGTATCTGAAATTGGCAGCGAGGCTTTTAAAATATTAGAAGTTTTTCAACCAACTGAAAATCGGCTGAAATCGCCGTTTTTACGACTTTTTATGGGTAACGAAGCTGTAGAGGTTATGAAAGGGTGGAAGTAAAATATAAGCTTCGCCGTCGAATGTATAAAACATGAAATTTGCTCTTGTTAAGTTCATAAAAAAGATAATAAAGCGAAAGAATCTTGTTTTCATTTGGCTCTTTGTAAATTCTCCATTATTTTTACTTTCATTAACTCTTGTTATAGGCAATTTTTATTTGCCAAAACTGCTAACGAAATCACAACTACGGTTTCAGGACGAATTAAGAATTAATGAAGCAAAACACGAATATAGTATTTCTTTGTTGAACAAATCGTGGAAAAGGTTGTTTATGGCCAAGAATTTTTATTGGAATTCAAGATTAACAGATTTTGATGAAGGAAAGGATCAATTATGGGATGAATACTATGATTCTGTTAAAGATTGGAACGTATCCTTGGTTGGAAATTTTTTTACAATAGAAAAGTATTATGACAAAAACACAAGGGATTATTTTGAAGAAGAGGTATCAATTAATTTTATTAAATTACATGACGAGTTATTGAAAATCAGAAATGGCGAACTATCAAAAAGCGCTGATATAGATAAGTTATTAGAACTATTGGATAACCGAATGTACATACTTGCAGAAAAATTATATTACTAAACCACCATATAACACTGTTGGTATTAATTCTTACGGTTTTGTCCTATAATACGTCGTAATCCTAAGGAAAGGAGGTAAAGGCAAATGTTGCAAAAGCTTTGGCAATGCGCCAGAAGGATACTCGAGTACATTTGCGGTCGTTGTCGTAGAGACGACCACTGCGGGCGTTGTTGTTGCTGTCGTTGACAGCGAGCAATGACCCGCACCGGCCTGGGCGGTTGTGTGGCTGAAAGGCCGATTTACAAAACATAACCGCTCAGGATTTTCTCTTTAGACTTCTCAATCTTAACTGTCTCTATATTTCGAAATACATTTAATATGCGGGATCTTGTGTGTTTATTGTCCCTTAAAGAGAGGTCGGTACGGGACATTAAGAAGAATCATGTTTTGTCCTGAACGATCCATATCAAGAGATTAGCCTGTGACAGAAATAAATTACAAAAAAGATAAGTGTATAATGGGGACTGTGAGCTTAAGGTTGTTTAGTATCCTTTTCCTTCTTGTAGTTTTTTCCCTTGTTAGCTCTTTTTCTATCCCACTCAAAGCAAAAGCTAGAAGTGGTTGTTGCTCATGGCATGGTGGAGTATGTGGTTGTTCATGTTGTGACGGTAGCCCATTATCGGCGACCTGCGCACCGTACTATCCTAGTTGCAATTCTGCTCCTATTCCAACATATCCAACTTGTCCGCCTAATTCTATGTACGACAAAAGCGATGGTACCTGCAGTTGCAACAACGGCTATTGTACCAATACTGCTAAAAGCGCTTGCGTAAAGCTTCCTCTTAATGCTCATTGTGTCGGGGGTAATGTGGACTCATGGCTGTGTGACTCTGGATTTGTGGAAGTTGGGAATTCTTGTGAGCGCATTAAAAGTAACCCCGAGCCAAGTAAAGCTGGAATAAATAATTCGAAAGATACGAATAATGTGGATCAAGTCGGTCTGGAAAGTAATAAACCGATAACTGTGAATATTAGTAAGAACGCAGAACCAATTGAAGAAGATAAAATTTCAGTTTCCGGTGCTGACGCTATCTTGGCACTTCTTGGTTCTTCTCTTGTTTCAGGTGGAATTGTATTGATGTTTAAAAATAAGAAGCGTTGATCAGTCATATTGGATGTGGGGGCAAAGGAACGTTAGTTGTTATTGAAGAGAAAAAACGCTAACCTGAACTTGTACATGAAGTATCAGAGTTATTCATTTATATGAAAATGAAACACATCGGTATTGTCATAATAGTTATCTGCGGGTATCTTTTACTTAAATTGATTGTAAGTTCTGCGCAGCCTGACACTTGGCAGGGGTTCTATTATCCTGACGGAGATACGTTAGTAGATTATCCTAGCCCAATATTTACCACTAAAGAACAATGTCTTAACTGGGCATATAGTATAAAGAAGCAAAGAGGTGGTAATCCTTCGGATGATTTTGAATGTGGTTTAAACTGTAAAAGAGAACCTGGAAGAATAGTTTCGTTATGCGAGAAGACCGTTGATTACTGAGTATTCGAGTAGTAGAAATTCCTTAACTCGTATACAGTCTTTAATAAATAATGGAGGCAAGCGGGCTTATATGCATCAAATTCGTGGCTTAGTTGTGTAAGGATGGATGGATAGACAACAAAGCAGTGATTCCTTAATAAGTTATTTAGCAGCGGTAGCACCCGCCTTACTCCAATTACTTGCTGTTTTGTCAGTGGGTTTGGTAAATATATTGAAGTTAGATCAGTTTGTCTTAATTCCAAACTTTATCAACCTTGCAAACTTTTTAGTAATATTACTTTCCATTTCAATTATTAGTTTATCTTCTTTTTGGGATTATAATAAATTCAATTTACTTAAAGAAGGGGAAAATATTTTCTCCCAGACAAAAAAGTTTTGGAGATTGCTAAGAATATGTTGTCTTATATCTGTTATGGGAGGTGTCTTTTTTGTCGGCATTGTTATAAATAAGCCCAATATAACTGCAAGTTTGGAAATATGGGCATTTCTTCAGTGGTTTTCTTATATTACTTTCATGACTTCTATATCATTTGTAATCTATGCTTTTGCACTGCTGAAGATACAGGAAAAGAAAAATAGAAATTTAGTTGAAAATTATATCCCCAGATTGATAGATTCCCTGAGAAGATATGGACACGTAAAAGACCCAGATATTGTTATATTGAAGGTTGATAGAGTAAATTGCCAGGCGACTGTGAAACTGGGGCGATCAAGTAAATACTTAGTTACAACAGATTTTACTGGCGAAATGACCTCGATTGAGGTATCAAAATAGTTTTACCTTTTTCTGTCTCATCTTTGATTTGAACGACAAACCAAAGGTTAGAGAGGGTAAAGAGTATTCGTTTATGGTAGATAGACCTATTCAACAACAAGCGGAATATTTAGTGAAAATTGTCTCAAAAAATCCGCACATTATGGCAATCCTTAATAGTAATCCCTTCCCGCACTATAACAACTGGTATTTAGGTGCAGGGTGTATTTGTCAAAGCGTTTGGAACTATCTCTCTGACAAAGAAATAACAAACGGTATCAAAGATTATGATTTGGTCTACTATGACGCAAAAGATATTAGCAAAGAGGGTGAAATAAGAGAACAGAATCGAGTAGAGAAGCTACTATCGGCATTGCCAGTTGAGGTTGATGTCGTAAACGAAGCAAGAGTTCACCTCTGGTTTGAACAAGATTTCGGTAAAAAGATTAACCAGTTGAAATCTTGTGAAGACGCTATTAACCGTTGGCCTACTACTGCAACGGCCGTTGGTATCAACAAGATTGATGGAAAAGTGAATGTTTACGCCCCTTATGGTTTGAATGACCTCTTTGGGATGGTCGTAAGACCTAACAAACCTTCTGTTATCAAATGGGTATATGAAAAAAAGGTCGAAAAATGGACAAAAAAGTGGATAAACTTAAGAGTTATTCCTTGGAAGCAAATATGAAGAAACCTAAAGTATATTTAGCTGGGCAGGCCAACATGTATGAAAATGATTGGAAAGAGGATTTTAAGAAATTAGGTGGCTTTAAGTGCTACGATTGGGAGTTTCACTCTGATCAATCATCGCCCGATGCCTTTTATCCTGACGACCTAAGAGCAGTAAAGGATGCAGAGATACTCGTAGCAAACCCGGGGGTAGCTCCGTCTGAGGCTACTTGGATTGAAATTGGGTATTTTCTGGCTAATAATACTGAAAAACCTGGCGATACCTGCGAGAAGTTAATAATCATATGAAAAGAAGAAAGATTACCTAAGTGGTCAATTGAATTCGTTAAAAAATCGGGTAAAGTTGTAAGCTCGGTTGAGGAGGCGATAAAAGAGCTTCAAAAATTGCTTTGACAAGATTAGACAAAATAAATGCCAATTTCAAATCAACTATTCAAATTAGCAAAGACACCCATAGGAGGCTTAATTGTAGGAATTGCATTTGGCACTCCTCTGTCAAAACTACTTCCTATTAAAAGAGTAAAAGAGACTGATAAAGTCTTGGCCTTTTGGCATCCCAAGCCGTTTTGGGAAAAACATATCCTTTTAGTCCCTAAAAAACATATAAAAAGCCTTGATACACTGAAGGATGAGGATAGCGAATATATAAAAGAGGTCTATAAAGTCGCGCGGGATATTGTTATTGAATTGGGATGGAACGAAACCGAATACACAATACTAACAAATGGAGGAACAAGGCAGGAAGTAAATCAAATTCACTTTCATCTTAGTAGTGGAAAACAGCTTAGTCATTAAATCTGCCCAGCTCCAATCATCACCTCAGATAATACTTCGATTTCTTCAATTATCTGGTTCAAATTAGCCTCAACTACCCACCCCAAATGTTCGTTTCTGCGTATTCGAAGATAGTATCGAAAGGTAGCGTGATAATGGTTTGGTTTGGTATGTCATGTCGATAATTTTACATGGACTGTCAGATTTCTACGGAGAATTAAGCGATGGTTGACAATGCAACAAATTTCCTTTAGATATTTCGACAACTTTTTTAAAGTCTCCTTTTTCACCATAATTTGAAAAAAGCTCGTAGGCAATATTAATGCCATGTTCTTTTTTTAGATCTTCGATAAGCTTGATTCTATTAGCCATAACATTTCTAACGCATCTTTCTATGTATTTCACTGGTACAATGGGACCCTTCCGGTTCTTGTCTTTATTTCTTTCTGCAACTCTATTAATGCTGTCTTCTAATGAAGCATCCAAATCAACAATGTGCAGAGAGTCATACGCATATTTTTGACATAAAGTGCATAACATCTCAAAATCCTCCAGGTATTCTATAGTTCTTTCTATTACAATAGAAATTCGTTGTCTTAGCAAAGATTTAAGTACTTTATCCGTTACGAAGTAAGATTCTAGATCATATTGGGTATCCCGCCTGGCTGTGATAAAAAGACTGTTTTTCAGCTTATTTCTTATCAGATCGCCACCAACGATTCCCGAGGTTATATTCAATTTGTTATGAATAAACGTAGATTTTCCAGCCCCGGTAGCTCCTCTTATTAGTAAAACAGCCGGCTCCTTGCTATTAGTCAGTTTTTCTATTTTGGCTGAGTTGATACGGCATTCAGCTATTACATCATTTATAATTTTATCGTGCAATTTTAGCCTATAAGTATGCCAGGAAGATTTTTGAGTTAGCTTCTGTGTTACTTCTTTCCAAGATACTTTATTCCAGTCTTCGTTCATAGTCGAGAAAATCTTGTAGGTTTCAACTTCTGTAAATAAAGCAAGGATGATATTTCTAATAAAGTAATCCAGTATCAGCATTTTACTTTACTACTACTATTAAAAATGGGTCTGATGTTATAGTTATATTTCCCTCAGCAAATAGGCTCTTAATTATTTTCATATCCTTTTTTTCATTAAAATCCCTGATTATTGGTGCCATAGCTAATATATTCCTTATTTCATCTTTTGTATAAGATTTTTCAAAATAAAACTGGCTGTACATCATATTTTGAGGTTTATGATCTCGGATTTTTTTCAGGTATATTACCGGGTCTATTACATTTACCCTATCCTTGAATGTTTCAGCAATAACACCCATGCCTTTTAGCAGTCCATACTCCTTAAATATGAACAGCCCGCCTTTTTTCAGAACCCTGAATACCTCTGAAACAGAAAAATTCGTAGAAAGCTTATTAGTTACAACATCAAAATAGTTATCGGCGAACGGTATCGAGAAATTATCTGCTTCTAAAATTATTATTCCGTTATAATCAGCGCAATAGGTCTTAGCTCTTTTTACCATCTCCGGGGATAAATCGATCCCTACTAATTCTGACTTCTTTCTTTTATTTAAATTCTTAGCGACTTCGTTTAGAACAAAACCATTGCCAGTCCCTATATCAAGTATTTTGGGTTGTGCTAAAGAGTTTAGTTTATCGGTTGCAATAGAAATAAGATCTTTGGTTGTATGATCAGAAGTAGTGTACGTTTGAAAAAACTTATCTCTCGAATTTATAGTTTTTTTATTGTAGAAATCTGCGCTTGAGCTGTATATGCTTTTCATACTATTCTTTAACAACCTTAATAATTAATGTCCCGGGAATTCTTTTTAAATGATTTATACTAAATGGGTTCTTCTTGGGATCATCAATATATCTCGACTTGACAGCGAAATTATTTGAAATTTCATGATCTATTGGTTCTGGTTCAATAAAAGCTTTCAATATAAACCCGGTCTCAATGATGGACGAAATGTAGTCCGCTATTGTTTTATAGGAACCAGTCATAGTGGATGAGATTCCATCTTCTGGAAAAGAATATTCCCAGGACTTAGTATTTCTATCGAAATAATTATCAATTATGAAATTATCGTTTTGATCCCAATATCCATGATGTCTTACGGGGTGGTCTATGCTAAATATTAGTTCTCCTTTGATTTTAAGTAAATTGAATATCTGATTAATAACTGATTTTAAAGACTTTGGTGTCATGCAGTACTGTAAGGCAAATGAGGAAACTATTTTATCAAAAATATTAGGTTCAAAATATTTTTTTACACTTTCAAAATTTCCCTGCACAAATTCTATATGGACATTATTAGCTTTTGCTAATTTACGTCCATAGTTTAGCTGTTCAGAAGATACATCAAGCGCTGTAACGCAGGCTCCATGTTTTGCCAAATATATTGAATTCTGAGCTGCACCACTACCCAGTTCCAATATCCTTTTACCTTTTAAATTTCCAAGTAACTTATCAAGACTCTTCGGGCATAATGGACCCCAGTAATATTTATTTGGTTGGATGTTATAGCGTTTCTGGTAACTTTTTGATATTGTATTCCAACCTTTAGCATTATCCATTTTTATTGATTTTTCCAACTTGTTCAAGCAGTTTAGTAATTTTTCTAGAGGCTTCATCCAGGGTTTGTCCTATCCCTACCTCGCCATGGTACCTTAATATAATGATTCCATTGTTCCTTTCCAGTTGATCTATAGCGCTGAGAATAGTATCAAACCTGCCATATCTTATATAATCAGCGGTTTTATGCTTGTCCAAAGTTTCATCATATGTAATGCGAGAACAGTGAGAATGTGTTATGGCTCTCGCGTTAGTATTATTATAGATGACTATGTGCATGGGTGTATCGCACGATGGCATTTTATCTCCGACCCAAACGACCTTATTCATATTTTCAAGGCTTACCAGAGTTAAATCTTCTGGAGAGAGATTTCCCAGACTACTTCCGGTTCTAGTTATTAGCATTAACTTTTGATTCTCAAGTTTTACACTGTAATTACCATTGCTGAAAGCATTTAAACCAACCTGCTCCTGATATTTACCTATTTTTACGAACTCTTGTATATATCTTTTGCGAGCAGTTTTTAGTAAATCTAATAATTCATCAGTGAAAATTTGCTCGGAATCAAAGATTATTGTTGATTCTTCGATATATAGCCGATCAAGAGCTTTACGGTAGTCCATCATAGAAACCTTTTTACTTGTTATTTCCGGCCAAATTACAGTTGCACCCCAGCTTTCTAGCTTTTTAACTGATTCCACAGTTAGCGGATGGTTCCATAATGTTTTATCGAAAGCTGGTGCAATATAAACCTTTTTGCTATTTCCAATAGCGGTAGCTATCAGCGTGGTGGCATAATTATCAGCTATACCGGATGAGATTTTATTAAATGTATTAAAAGTACACGGTAATATCATAATTATGTCTTCCTCTGGCAACTGTTTGCCGTTTCCCCTCCAATTAAAATCGCTGTATATCAAATGACGATATTTTGATAAATAATCAGGCATCTTTAGTGCATTTTCCGTAGGAATTATGAAAACATTTGCGCCTTTTGCCAATAACTCATCAGCCACTTCAGGGACTACTCTCATCTTTTTAGCAGCAGAAACTATAAGGTAGATGTTTTTCCCGGAAATAGATTGTTTGGGAATGCTAACTTTTTTCATTTTGATGCCACAGACCCCTGTTACCCAATATTTGGTAAGTTAGAATAGGGATCACAGAAGTTGTTGTCATAAAATGCAGGTCACTTGGAATTGTTATGGTTTCATCTAAGAATCGCTGATCATCTCTTGACAGGCCGTTAGCTCCTCCTATAACAATGACATCGTCATCCTGCCATTCAAAGTCGAGGGCATTTTTACCATTACTTGGTACTGTGCCAACTAATCTAAATCCTTGAGTTTTTATATGTTCCAAGGAATTCTTTCTTCGTGGTATAGCATCGAGACATTTTGCTGGAATATTCCATGATCTAACCTTACTGAATATTTTTTCGTGCGAGAAATCCAATGTTGTTCCAACCATTTCAAACCCTACATGTGGTACACCAACACTAGTCGAGAGAGCGATCTGTGCAGATTGAGCAAGGTCATACGGCTTATTTAGATGTACTAATGCAATTCTCACTGGGGGCACTATGCATTGTTTCTCCCATTCGTTCCACAAGACCTCGTTGCCCTCAAAGGGATTTCTAGGTCTAACTAAACCTGCTTTTGTAGCACTTTCTTCTGCCATGCGGTAATTATACTGCAATATCAACAATTGGTGTATTCTCCGAGTTAGATCATATTAAATGTTTGTCAAAGTTGGAATGGTCGTATTTGTTGTTTTTTAACGTCCGAAGTAAAATATTTGTTAAGGAGTGATAGTCACATGTGATTCTTCGATGGCAGTAGTAACTTCCATCAGCTACCCTCCCCAAAAAGGATAGTGCAAGTACAGATTATAGATATTTCGTGAATAAAATTTATGGCAATTAAAGATTATCTATATTTGGTGACAAAAAAGCCCGGTAAGCTGATGGCTGCGAAAAAAGCATTTACCAGGTACGATCTTGGTTTAAAACCCGTCTCAAAGGATTTTCCAGAGATTCAAGCTGAATCTAGTCTCGAAATAGCTAGGTTTACAGCTTTGCAAGCAGCTTTAGAACTTGGACATCCCTCAGTGAGGGAAGACCATAGTTTTTTTATACATGCATTAGACCTTCCCGGACCATACACAAATTATGTAGAAAAGAGGCTTTCGGCTGCGATGCTTATAAAGTTAATTGATTATCTCGGTGATAATACTGCCCACTTTGAAGTTGCGACAGTCTTAGCTTATCCAGCTGGAAAGACAATAGAGTACGTATTTCAGGTTCCAGTGACATTAGGCAGTGAAGTTAAAGGTAAAGATACAAAGGGCTGGAATGGAATTATAAGATTATACGATGAGAAAAGGGCGATCACAGAATATCCGGAGGAAGAACGCCTGCATATATGGAACAAAGGGTATGAAGAGATAGCCAGACAATATACTAGCGCTATCTGATTTTTTGCATGACACCTCTTAGAATCAATCCCAAAATTCAACTGACTACAGATAAGAAATCCAGTAACACAAAAAACGAAACACTATCCCACTTCCATCTTAATAGTGGAAAACAGCTTAGTCATTAAATCTGCCCGGCTCCAATCATCACCTCAGATAATACTTCGATTTCTTCAATTATCTGGTTCAAATTAGCCTCAACTACCCACCCCATTTTTAGTGCTGTAACCAAGCATTTCTAACAATTGTATATTCGAGGTTTTAATATCTGAAGGATCGTATAGCAGAGTGTTCCACCCTAGTTTTTTTGCAATATCTAAGTGTTCAAGTGGGGAATTTCAAATGTGAACTCGTAACACTTATAAAATTTCTGCAGAGGAAAATAGTATATGGTATATTTATGCTATACATATGGTAGGAAAACAGCGAAAAGTTACAGTCAGTCTTCGGCTTCCGGTTTCCTTTCGAAAAGAAGGGTGTGTTTTTGTTGCTTATTCCCCAGACTTGGATATATCAACACATGCGAATACATTTGAACTCGCTGAAAAAAGGTTTAAAGAGCTTGTTGTCATATTCTTCGAAGAACTAGTAGAAAATAATTCGATTGACGAGACTCTCCATGAGCTTAACTGGAGAAAGATTGATAAAAAATGGCAGCCACCCGTTGTTGTTGCTACGGAATCTTTAAAACTTGAAGTCCCAGTTTGTGTTTAATAGATGGCCTCGCTAACTCCTGTCAAAAACACAATTCGAAAAATTCTTAAAGCAAATCGGCTGTGTATTAAAAAGAACCAAAGGAGATCACATCGTTTACTCAAGGCCTGGGCTTAAAAGACCAGTTGTTATAACAACAGACGAAGAGATTCCAATATTTATTATCCGAAATAATCTCCGAACATTAAAAATTGATATAGATACATTCCGAGAAATTATACGAGAAATGTAATATAAGATTTCTTAATAATGCGAGAAATACTAGCTAATCGCCTTAATATGCTCTAGCCTGGCTTTGTGAGAGTTTTGGGAGGTGTTGATTCCGATGGCGTCTATTCGCATCGGGAAATTTCTGTAATGTCTTCCTTCGGCTTTTAGAAAGTAGTTGATGGAATTTCTCAACGACTTTAATTTATATGGATTAATTGATTCAAGTGCACTTCCGTATCTATTTGTTTTTCTGGTTTTGACTTCAACAAAGACAATTTCTTCTTTATCTATAGCTATAATGTCTATTTCGCCCCAGCGCTGCTTGGAATAATTCAAAAAAAGAATCTTATAACCTTTTTTTTCAAGGTATTTTGACGCAATAAGCTCGCCATATCGTCCTAATTGTTGACTTTCATTAAGCACTTATTCAGTTTATTGAATTGAAATTACAATTCTTTTAACAAAAAATGAAAATGTAATGAAGATGAAATTAAAAGTGGATTATCTTTCTTTAATCTTGCTGGCAGCACGTCCTTCTCTTTCACGCATATAATAAAGTTTTGCCCTTCGCACTTTGCCTTTTGACTTAACAGCTATTGACGCAATATTAGGAGAATGCAGAGGAAAAATCCTTTCAACTCCAATACCACCAGCTGAAATCCTTCTAATAGTAAAAGTTCTTGAAACACCCGATCCTTTTTCAGCAATAACCAGCCCCTCAAAAAGCTGAATTCTAGACTTTTTACCCTCAGTAATTTTATAACTCACCACAATTCTATCTCCGGATCTAAAACTATCCTTCTTAACAGAACTTTCTGCATCAACTGGCTTTTCCTTAGCTTCGTCTCCGTCTGGCTTGTGAGATGTGTCTGATTTTTTTTCAGTTAGCTCTTTTGCTTCCTTTGTTTTATCAACAACCTGAGGGTTCTTCGAGTCTTCTTTATCCATAATTATGGAGTGAATTCTATCCTATTATGTGAGATTCATCAACACTATAGTGTTTTTAAATATCTATTATTTTGCCTAAGCTGAAACTGACACTTTTGATTCCTGCTTTACTCTAACCTTAATACTTCCGTTTGCAGCATCAATAAGAATAAGATCTCCCGGCTTTGCCTCTTGGTTAATAACCAATAAAGAAATCTGATTTTCAATTTCCTTTTGAATCAACCTCTTTAACGGCCTCGCACCCATTTCAAGATTATACCCATGGTCAACAAGATACTTCTTTGCTTTGTCACTTACTTTAATCCTCAAATCTGTATCTGACAAAAGCTTTTCAAGCTGTCTAACCTGGATATCAACTATCCTGCCGATATCATCCCTCCCCAAAAGACTGAATATAACAATATCATCAATTCTGTTTAAAAATTCAGGTCTGAACTGATTTTTTAATGCCACCTCTAATTTTGAATTAATTTCTTTGCTCATAAGCTCTTCCATAATCTTTTCTGATGTTTCTGTCTCATCAGACGATTCAGAAAAACCGATTGAATGCTGTCCTAAATATTCTGACCCGACATTCGATGTCATTATAATTATGGTATTCCTGAAATTTACAGTCCTGCCGTGGCCGTCTGTAAGCCTTCCTTCATCCATAATCTGCAGTAGGACATTAAAGATATCAGGATGAGCCTTTTCTATCTCATCAAAAAGAAGAATCGAATAAGGCTTTCTTCGGACTTTTTCGGTAACCTGTCCGCCTTCTTCGTATCCTACATATCCAGGAGGAGCTCCAACAAGCCTTGCGACATTATGCTTTTCGTTAAACTCGCTCATGTCCACCCTGATAAGAAAATCATCTGACCCATATAAAACCTCGGCTAACGCTTTGGCAAGCTGGGTTTTTCCGACACCGGTCGGACCAAGAAACATAAAGACCCCAATCGGCCTGTTAGATG
>MEVH01000027.1:12893-16994 GCA_001772665.1 candidate division WWE3 bacterium RIFCSPLOWO2_01_FULL_39_13 | reverse complement strand
CCTTGCCCTTCTAATAGCCTGGGCAACAGTTTCAATCGCCTCCTGCTGTCCGACGACTGTTTCAGTAAGCTTCGATTCAATATTTTTCAATTTCTCTCTTTCATCTTCGGTAAGTTCACTTAGAGGGATACCTGTACTAGAAGACACAACTGCAGCAACATGTTCTTCTTTAAGAATCGGTTTCTTTTCAAGCTTTGTCTGAACCCAGAGCTCAGTTAATTCCTTTTTCACCATGTTAAGAGAAGCAAGACGTGTCTCTAGTTCCTTTCTCTTTTCAGGATCCTGCTCTTTGGCAATCTTTTCCTGGACTTCATGCATTTGCGAAGCAACCTCACGAAGATTCTCAGGCTCTTCAGCCGAAAGCCGAAGCCTTAAAGCAGCTCCAGCCTCATCAATCAAGTCTATGGCCTTATCAGGAAGAAACTTGTCAGAAATATATCTAACAGAAAGCCTCACGGCAGCATCTATTGCCTCTTCTGAAATCTGTATTTTGTGATGGTCTTCATAATTGCTTCTAAGTCCAAGTAGTATCAGTTTTGTATGCTCAAGGCTCGGCTCATCAACCATAATCTGCTGAAAACGTCTTTCAAGCGCTGCGTCCTTTTCTACTATTCTGTATTCCTTTAGTGTTGTTGCGCCAATAAGTTGTATCTCACCGCGGCTGAGATAAGGCTTTAAAATGTTGGCTGCATCCATTGAGCCTTGGGCGCTGCCTGCACCTATAAGTGAATGAACCTCGTCGACAAAAAGAATAACCTGCCCTTTGGTTTTTATTACCTCTTCAATTACTTCTTTAAGCCTTTTCTCAAACGACCCTCTATGGACTGTACCTGCCACCATTGCTGCTAAATCAAGGGCAACCACCCTTTTGTTTCTTAAGGGTTCGGGAACGGTTTTCTCCGTTATCTTCTGCGCAAGTCCTTCCACTATGGCTGTTTTTCCCACTCCAGGTTCTCCAATAAGAACAGGATTATTCTTTGTTCTTCTTGATAGAATATGGATAACACGGTCTATTTCCTTCTCTCTGCCAATAACTGGATCCAGCTTGCCCTCGCGCGCCATTTCTGTCAGATCTTTACTGAACTGGTCAAGAGAGCCAGTTTCTTTCGCCTGCTTTTTTAAATCATCAAAACACTCATCACAAAGCGCCATATAAATCAATCTTCCGTTAACATTAATTGCTGTCTGGTGCTTTGCCTCTCTTTTCCTGCAGTTTGAACATGCAACCATATTAGTACTTAACTATCACTCTTCTGCCATTACTGGCACGAAATACATTACAATATTATCACTCATGATGTCAAATTGCCAGAAACTAGACGACGTCCTTTACCAATCTAAGCTTTGATACCACACTTGAGATAAATTCGCTGTCAACTTTCTCTCTCATCTTAAATTTTCGAATTTTGCCTGCTGTTGTTACATTAAGATTAACAACAACATTCCCTGGATTTTCGACCAAGATGTCTCTTAATTGCTCAAGATCATTTGAATCTGCAGATTCGTCTATTATGAGAGTAACGTTGCTGGAAGAGATATCATCAGGTTTTAAATCATTCGGCATATCCTCAATTTTTTTAATCTTATCTAGGATAATGCTAATCTGGTCATTTCGCTTATTGCATTTGCCAGATACAACGACAGAGTCTCCGACATTGATTACATCCCTGTAAGCCTGCCAGTCTTTTGGAAATAAGACTCCTTCAACGGGTGATCTCATGTCGTCAAGTGTAACAAAGGCCATTGCATCGCCTTTTTTTGTCTTTATCTGTTTTATTAAAGAGACAACGCACAACCCTATTACTCGCTTTCCTTCGGCGAGTACATTTTCAGACAGAGGAACGACGCCCTTAGATCTTAAAGGTTCAATAAGACCCTGCAGGGGATGAGATGTAAAATAGATTCCGAGAAGATCTTTTTCCCAATCAAGCTTCTGGCCTGCAGATACAGGTTCTACATCAGGAAGCTTAGTAACTTCTATTTTGGGTTTTGAGCCTGTAACCGCCTCGTTTTGGAACGAAAGTCCAAGCTGTCCCATATCTTTGGCTTTCTGATTCTCCCCAGCCTTGCTAATAATTGAAGGAAATACACTTAAAAGTGCATTGTATTCACCAAAAACGTTCAATGCTCCAACTTTTATAAGAGATTCAAGCGTTCTCGAATTAACAGAGCCGACCCTCGCACAAAAATCATTTAGACTTGTGAATTCTCCATTTTCGTCACGCTCTTTGATTAACTCTTCAACAATATTTCTTCCGACATTTTTTATGCCATCAAGTCCGTATCTGATTTCGTTTTTGCCGTCAGGAGAAAACTCGAGATGGCTTTTGTTTATGTCTGGCGGAAGCAGATTCAAGCCCATTGACCGTGCTTCCTTCAGCGCAACAACAAGCTTATCAGGATGATTCATGTCAGCCGTCATTCTTGCACACATAAATTCAATAGGATAATGAGCTTTTAAATATGCTGTCCAGTAGGCAAGATATGCATACCCGGCTGAATGGGACTTGTTAAACCCATAGTCTGCAAACGGTTTCAAATACTCAAAAAGCTGTTTTGCGATCTTTTCAGAATATCCTTTGTCTTTGCAGCCTTTTACAAATCGATCTTCTTCGGCTCTCATTACTTCAGGAATTTTCTTTCCCATAGCGCGCCTCAGAATATCTGCTTCTCCCATTGAATATCCGGCAATATCAACTGCTATCCTTATCACCTGCTCCTGATAAATTGCAAAGCCATATGTCATTTTTAAAATCGGCTCAAGCTCGGGGATCAGATATTCTGGTCTTTTAATTCCCTGTTTGCACGCAATGTAGCCTGGAATAAACTGCATAGGACCTGGACGGTATGCTGCAGCCATAAAACATAAATCCTGCATGTTTTCAGGCTTAAGCTCACGGAGATACCTTTTAATACCGTCAGACTCAAACTGAAAAACTGCGGTGGTGTTTCCATCCTGAAACAGTTTCATTGTCTTTTTATCATCTTCTGGGATTTTATATACATTGATGTCAACTCCGTGACGTTTTTTTATCAGTTTAATAGCATAATCTATAATCGTAAGGTTAATCAGACCAAGGAAGTCAAATTTCAAAAGCCCAAGATCTTCGATCGGCTTAAACTCAACTTGTGTTATAACTTTTTCGCTGCTACCCGTTTCATACTGAACAGCGACATAATCAGTAATTGGATCAGGTGTTATAAGATACCCGCACGCATGTGTAGAAACATGACGGCAAAGACCTTCAATTCGAGATACAGTATCGGCCATCTGTATAAGACGCGGGTCGCCTTCAATAATCTTACGAAAGTCCTGGTCGTCCTGAAGCATCAGAGCCATAGGCTTGACTCTTCCGAATTTGACATGAACCATTTTTGACAGGATATCAGCCGTTTTTAAGTCTATTTTCATAACACGGCAAACATCCCTTATAGCTGCACGAGTTTTAAGCCTCCCAAAAGCAGCTATAGCAGCAATATTTTTTCTGCCGTATTTTTCGATAACATAATTTATAACCTCTTCTCTTCTTGAATCCTGAAGATCCATATCAATATCAGGGGGACTCTTTCTTTCTGGGTTGAGAAACCTCTCAAAATAAAGCTCCCAGCGGATAGGCTCTATATCCGAGATATCAAGGCAGTATGATGCAACACTGCCTGCTACAGATCCCCTTACACCAACAAGCACCCCGTGTTTTCTGGCCCACTTCATCATGTCAGAAACAACAAGAAAATAGTCGTCATAGCCTTTGTCGTGGATAATTTTAAGTTCCATATCAACACGCTCTTTGAGTTCACCAGTCATTTTGCCGTATCTTTTTTTAACACCTGAATAAACCTCTTTTTTCAGATATTCCTCGGCAGTAGCTCCCTTAGGAAGGTCAGGAAACTTAGGCTGAACACGGTTGTAAATAATGTCATAAATTTCCACCTTGTCTGCCAATTTTTGTGTATTTTCAATTGCTTCGGGTACATCCGAAAATTCTTCAAAGATTTCTTCGGGAGTTTTTATATATGATCTTTTATATGCATGTCTTCTGTCAGCATCTTCCAATGTTTTTCCGTCTTTTATCGCAAAAGCTATCTCCTGGGATAATTCAT
>MEVH01000027.1:0-12819 GCA_001772665.1 candidate division WWE3 bacterium RIFCSPLOWO2_01_FULL_39_13 | reverse complement strand
GATCGCGTGGAGGGAGGACATCTCCGCCAGAAAACCCATGTCTTTGTATTTCAAGGTAAAAGTCATCTTTGTAAATGCTATGGAGAAATTCAAGCCATTCTTTGGCCTTATCTTCTTCTCCTCTTACTATGTGTCTTCCAAGAGGCCCGACAGGGCAGCCTGAAGAACAGATTATTCCCTTCGAGTATTTCTCAAGAATTTCTCGATCAACGCGGGGGCGGTAGTAGAATCCCTCAAGATGGCCGATTGAGACTAATTTTATTAGATTGTGGTAGCCTTCAAAATTTTTAGCAAGAAGAATAAGATGATAATACTTTATGCCGTTGACCTCACTGCGAAGCTTTCTATCAGTTGGTGCGACATAAATTTCTGCGCCAATTATCGGCTTTATTTCAGCTTCTTTACAGGCTTTCCAAAATTCATACGCCCCATACATAACTCCATGGTCGGTTAACGCAACGGAGTTCATACCCGAATCCTTAATCTTCGAAACAAGAGCCGGAATGCGGTTTAACCCGTCCAGCATTGAATATTCAGTATGAACATGCAGATGAACAAACGGTGGAGTTTCTCTTGCCATTACCTTAGTATACTATTCCTATAAATCCCAAACACAAGGCGAAGATAAAAAGAGTCAACTTAGCTTTTTCCTTATCAGTTTCGAAGTTTTACGCGGATCCGCCTTCCCACTTGTCCTTCGCATCACATTTCCGATTAAAAATTTTATTGCGTTTTCATTTCCTTTTTTAACATCCTCTACTGCTTCAGGATTTTCTTTAAGGACTGCATCAATAATTGGAGAAAGATCATTATCAGACTCAAGCAAAGAGGATGACTTTGATTTTTCTTCATTAATAATTTTGTCTGCTGACAGCCCTTTGTATTTAGAGACATTTATAACACATTTTGCAGACTCAGAAGAGGAATATCCGGCAGAAATCAGTTCTTTGTATTTTCTTCTTAGTTCTGAATTTTCTAAAAGGATATTTACATATTGCGTATTCAAACCGTCTTTTTGAAGATCTGCCCTCATTTTTTTCGGTAACTCAGGAAGTAACGTCGTAATATTGCGTGTCTCCCCCAGATCAAATTCAAAAGGAGGAATATCAGGCTCAGGAAAATATCTATAGTCATCGGCCTCTTCTTTGCTCCTTTGCACGAAAGTCTCTCCTGTGCTTTCATTAAATCCTCTTGTTTCCTGATGCAGTTTTTCCCCATTCTCCAAAACCAGCACCTGACGTCGTAATTCATAAGACACCGCCTTCTTCATAAACCCATATGAGTTAATATTCTTCAACTCAACTCTGTAATCAGGAAGTTTCGTATCTCCTTTTACTCTCACCGAAACATTTGCCTCAAGGCGCATGTTCCCCTTTTCCATATCCGCCTCGCTAACTTCAAGAGTCCTTGCTATACGCTGGATTTCTTTGCAGAATTCAACAGCATCATCAACACTTCTAATATCAGGCTCTGAAACAATTTCGAGCAAAGGAACCCCTGACTTATTGAAGTCTATGTATGTTTTATCATTCTTATGCATCGATTTTGCCGTATCTTCTTCTAAGTGAACTTCCCTCAAACGGATTATATGGTTCTTTTCAGATGATTTATCGTCGTAAAAATAAGTAAGATCTACCGCGCCGGCTTTTCCAATAGGATAATGCGGGCATGTTATTTGATAGCCTTTAGGAAGGTCTGGGTAAAAGTAATTTTTGCGCTCAAATATAATTTTGCCTTGCACTTCAGAATTCAGCGCAGCTGCCATTTGCTGGGATTTATTAACCGCCTCTTTATTAAGAACCGGAAGAGCTCCCGGAAGTCCAAGGCACACCGGACATACATTAATATTAGGCTCCTTCGCATAAAAAGGATCATTTTTGCACCAGCAGAAAATTTTCGTTTTAGTATTCAGCTGCAAGTGGACTTCAAGCCCTAGAACAAATTCATATTCCATCAGGATCTTCTCCTTTCAACGGTAACTGCGGTTTTTGCTCATAATATCTAGTTTCCTGTTCATATGTATAGCCGGCTCTGAAAAGAGCATCTTCCGCAAAATGATCTCCAATAAGCTGGATTCCAATAGGCAAACCCTCTTTGCTAAAACCAGCGGGGACAGAAAGTGCCGGCAATCCGGCAAGATTAACAGGGCACGTTAAAACATCAAGAAGATAGTTTTTTAGAGGATCATCAGAATTTTCTCCAAGTTTTGGAGGAAGCACAGGCATCGCAGGCCCTAATAGAATATCGATTTTTTCAAAGGCTTTTTTAAAATCCTGTATGACCAGTGTTCTTACTTTTTGAGCCTTAAGATAGTAAGCGTCATAATATCCCGCTGACAAGGCGTATGTTCCAATCATTATTCGTCTTTTAGCTTCATCTCCAAAAGACTCGCGACTATTTCCAAATCTGATTCCGTCATATCTGGCTAGATTCGATGAGACCTCCGAAGGAACAATTACATAATAGACTGCTATCGCATATTTTGTGTGGGGAAGAGAAACACTTGCTATCTCCGCACCAAGTTTTTCATAAACTTTCAATGCATTTTTTACAGCAGACTTGACTTCGGGATCAATCCCATCTCCCATGTACTCTTCGGGAACTCCTATTTTCAGACCCTTTACTCCGATAATACTTTCAAGATAGTCCGGAACCTTAATCTTAGATGAGGTGGAATCAAAAGGATCATATCCTGCGGTCACTTTCAAAACTCTAGCTGAATCTTTTACAGTACGTGTCAAATGCCCTATGGAGTCAAGGGATGACGCCATTGCAATAATCCCATATCTCGAAACCCTTCCATAAGTCGGTTTCAAACCGCACACATTTGTAAAAGACGCAGGAGTCCTTATTGACCCGCCGGTATCTGTTCCTGTTGCAAAAACAGCCATTTCTGCTGAAACTGCGACTCCCGATCCACTTGAAGATCCTCCTGCCGGCCGAGATAAGTCATATGGATTTAATGCTGGACCGAAATCACTATTTTCACCTGTTGTCCCGTGTGCAAAAGCATCGCAGTTAAGTTTGCCCAGCATAACTGTTCCAGCATCTTTGATCCTCTTTACGGCAGTTGCATCATAAGGCGGAATATATCCGCGTAGAATATTTGATCCAGCTGTTGTTTCTATATCTTTTGTTGAAAACAAATCTTTATGGGCCATTGGAACCCCCAGCAGAGGTTTTAGTGAAAACAATACATCCAGGTCTTCTGACTCATCTATTTCATTGTCAATCTTCTCTGCTTCTGACAACGCTTTTTCAGAAGTAACGGTAATAAACGCATTTAACTTTTCATTTAATGAGGTTATATTTTTTAGATACTCCTTCGTTATTTCTACACATGATGCTTCTTTTGATACAAGCTTTTTCTGAATTTCCTCAATATCCATAAGTCCTCAAAGCACCCCTTTGGTAACTATATATCCATCAGATTTCTCTTTAGCATTTTCCAATACTTCCTTCTGGGATAATGTGGAGTCGGTGCTTCCCTCTTGATATCTGCTTTTCAAATCAGAAATCGCATGCGAAGTAGGAGGGATTTCATCTGTGTCAATCTCATTTAGTTGCTCAACATACTGGAGTATTCCTGCTAAATGCCTCTGAAATTTATCCAATTCGCTCTCATTTAATTCAAGCCTGGCAAGCCTCGAAATTTTAAGCACATCATCTTTAGATATCATGAATAGACTCAATTAATGGATTATTCTTTCTTCTGATCTTTATCAGTTTCCTTCGTCAAATACTTATTTTCCATATAGCCCCGCTGATAGATTTCGTCAATTCCTGCGAGCAGCTCGTTTACAAACGAATATGCATATTTTTTCAGAAGAGATATCTGAACCTTATACATTTTATCAAGCCACGAGCTTTTATACCCCGTCTGTCTATAATCTATTATTTCGACAATCCTTGCCAGAGTATCACAGAACCTGAATAGCTTATCCTCGGATGCACTTAAAGAAACGTAACCTATACCCGCGTCCTTCATTAACATCTGTTTAGCCTTGCCTTCGGCTTCTCTGAAAGCATTTTTAAATTCCATTGGATTTCTAAAGTAGGACATATAGGATTTGCCACGAAGAGGAAGATCTCCAAGTATGCACTCTCCCCATTCATGTGTTATTACATACTGAATTAGATTCAGAAGATTAATAGTACTATCCGCTTTTGAAAAAATAAGGCATAAATAAACAACGCGGTAAGAGTGCTCAGCCAGGCTTTCAATATCGTGCTGTGGGATTCCGGCTCCAAGACTTGGACCGGTTCTTTTTATCTTGTTCAGATTATTTAACGTTTGTATAATATCCAGCTTTTTATTCACGTTTTTATTATAGACTAGATGGATAAATCTGCAAAACAATAACTAAGAAAGAAATGTTTAGAGCAAATAAGGGAGATTTACATGTCCCTCAATCTTCTTATTCTTTCTTCAACTGGCGGATGGGTGTTAAAAAGGTTTGCGAAGATCCCTGAATTTACATTTTTCCTCAGAGGGTTTTCTATGTAGAGATGTTCCGTTGCCTGATTAGCGATTTCCAAAACCTCCCTGTCCTGTGATATTTTATCAAGTGCTAGTGCCAGACCTTCTGGATCGCGTGTAAGAAGGGCACTTGAGGCATCTGCCAGATATTCTCTGTTACGTGAGACTGCCAGCTGTATAAGTTTTGCAATAAGCGGGCTTAAAACTGCTAAAAGAAATCCGATAAGAATAATTATTCCTCCAGCTGATTTTCTGCTTCCTCTGAATCCTCCTCTAAGCATAATATTGGCAATCAGTGTTACTGATCCTACGAGAACAACAACTATTGTCATTAAAAGCATATCGTAATTTTTGATGTGGGATAATTCGTGGCCTAAAACCCCTTCTATCTCTCTTTTGTCCAGCTTGTCTATTAATCCTGAAGTTACCGCTACTACTGCATGGTCTGGATCTCTTCCGGTGGCAAATGCATTAGTCGCTGAATCATTAATAATATAAAGGTCCGGGACTTTTTTTATCCCTACCCCTATACACAAGTTTTCAAGAATTGCATATAGTTTTGGAGCCTCGTCGCGACCGACCTTCTTCGCTCCTGATATTGATAAAACGATTTTATCCGAAAGGAAATAGCTTGAAACTGCCGAAATCGAGGAGAAAAAAACTGCGGAAATCATAACAGGTACTCCCGCACCCTGCCCGGCATAAATTTCACCAATAAAATAACCGAGAAGTGATACAACAGCGACAAACATTGCCATTACAACAACAGTTTTTCTTTTATTTGACGAAATCTGTCCGTAGATATTCATAATAGACTTTGAGGCAAAGATAGAACAAAATGCTGGTCTTATCTGATCTACCCCTGTTTGGTGTCTAAATCAACCTTAATATCTTTGCGCTCTTCTTCGTTTGCGGCAAAGAAATTTTCTGGTGTAAAGCTAAGAGCATTAGCGATAATAACCGCAGGGAACATCTTTATTTTGGTGTTGTATTCCATAACATTTGAGTTAAGAAATCTTCTTGCGTATGCGATTTTCTCTTCAATCTCTGTAACCTTATCCATTAAATTCGTTAGTTCACCATGTGACTTAATATCAGGATAAGCCTCTACCTGGACTTTTATATCGCGTACCATGCTCGAAAGCTGGCCTTCAATTTTGGCGCGTTCCTCAGGAGATATTCCTTTAGAGGCACTTTCCATTGCTCTTGTTCTAAGCTCAGTAACTTTTGTAAGGATTTTTTCGTCAACAGCGACGGCTTTTCTTGCGGTTTCAATTAAATCGGGGAGTAAATCGTATCTCTTTTTCAGCTGGACATCGATATCTGCCCAGGCTTCTTTGACCCTCATGCGCAAAGCGACAAGAGAGTTGTATGTCATCCAGATAAATCCTGCAATTAAAACAACGAGTATCAAAACGTATAGAATCGCATCCATAAAGTTTTTCATATCGGGATAACTCGAATAAGTCTACCCGAAAACAAATTACACAACTTACTACGTGATTTTAACGGTATAGAGGACAGAAAGCAAATTAAAGGGAGTAGTTAATAAGAGGGCTATTCTTCCTGCCACATTGTGCTGGAGCTAAAACATGCAATACTGAGTCGGGTGATTTAGTAAGAGCAAGCACGTTGGTTATAGTCTCACGCACATCAACTTCCGGGGGACAGCCTTTTAACACACCTTCATTTAAGATTTTCAGTTCATTATCACGAGCCGGACGATACCCGGGGTTCACTAGATCCTGAAACAATACATTAGGACATCCCATGCAGCAAACAGCCCGATCGTTTGCTCGAGCCCGATAATCTATCAATAATCTTTCATCATCAATCCATAATTTGAGGTCGCGTACAGCAATAATCTCACCAGTTTTTGGATTCCATGTCACGAAAAGGCAAAGCCTGCTACCAGGTTTCTCAATACCCAGCAAAAAAACATCATTATAAACTGCACATTCATATAATTTCTCATGGGGATATACCGTATAAATGGCAAGACTTACACTTACACCGTCTGAAAGAGTTTTTATATAACTTGGCTCCCACATATACTCGGTGACAGAAATCCCTGTGGCTTCCTCAAATAACTTAACAGCTTCAAGAAGCTTCTGCCCGGGGGATGATTCTTCCCTCTCAGGTTTCACTGGCGTTATTGACATAACCAGGAATTAATCAGGTTTAATCCCATAAATTGAATATTAAACATGTTTATCATCATGCTGTTTAACCTTTCTATCAAAATCCAAGCTGCTATCTTGCTTAAAATCAAGGCTTAGCTTAACTGCTGTCTCTGCTCTTTCAAGTTGTCTGCCAAGGTAAATAGCATTTCCTATAGCTGATATTGCAAGATCCTTTTCAATCAAAAAAGATAACTCTCTTGCTGCCTTTGGAATTGTACCGTCAATTCCCCACGATCCTAATTCTTTATTCCCGTCAGGAGAAATTAAACGAACCATGATTTTTGTACCTTTAACTTCAATTACAAAATTTCCCCTTGGATCCCATTCACATGAAGGCGAATCATGTTCTGAAACAAGAGTTTTTACCGACGCAAAATCATGTTCATAAATATGAGCCATATTTGAAATAGTTATCAACGGGCCTATCTTTACTTCCAGTTCATCTGCAATATTCTTTTGGAGCTTCCGCAGGGCAAATGCATTCAAAGGCCATGCTCCATACATATCATTGCTTCTAAAATATGCCGTCAGATTAAGCTTGCCAAGATATATCTGGCACTGAATTAGAAATAAACATGGAATCTTTTTAGGAGGCCTCTGCGGAAAAACATCGGTAAAAGGATTCCCTAAAAGCGCTATAGCTCCCTTATCATAAGGGAAACTCTTCAGTTTTCTTACTATTGAAATTTCCGCTTGATTAATACCGCCGTGAGGGAAATACTTTTTAAAACGACCAATTTTAAGCCAGGGATAAATCTTTTTCAGGCTCTCCATCTCGTCTTTTGCATAGCTGAAAAGCCTCTCACCGTAGGTATAATCCTCAGTACCTCTATCCCAGTTGAAGAAACCGTCAAAATACCTATCCAAATCCTTTTTCTTAAAAGGTAGATAATCTGGCAGATGCCAGTTTTCGGGATCTTCATCTGTTACAACAACAGACAAATTTAAAAGCTCCTTCATTTTTGATGAGGATGAAGAAACATAGTTTATAACAGGCTTAGATTCAAGCCCGAATCTGTCCACATGCTTTAAAACTGAGACGTACGCCTCTGCAATTGTCGGCCGGCGGATTTTCACAAGATCAAATTCAGAAGGATAAGATAAGATCTCAGGAACAGGAGGGTCAGGAAACATCTCGGGTTTGCGCCAGAGTTTTGGATCTTTGTCCTCCACCCTCTTATTACGGGACAATATGTCCGCAATCTTGTGAAGGTTCTGCGCCCCTCTTAAATCTTCCAGCATTACGCGTCTGCGGAAATCATCCAGCGCTTCTTTTTTTATCTCAGGTTCAATATGTGCGGTATCATCACCTATTACCTTGTAATCTGCATCAACGCCATTTTTGATAAAGGCTAAAAAGGCTTCACCGCTGTCCATTAAATCACTTCCCGCAAGAATTACTTTTGAAATAAAAGGATTTGCAAGAATGTTGCGCAGAATATAATTAATTCCTTTTTTGGTATAAAGCTGCCCCATGATAGAGTATGCGTCTGGAGGCACGAGTTTTTGCACCGTTTCCATCGGCGTCCACAAAGTCACAACTGCAGTATCTGATTTTAAGTTTGAAAGAATAAGGCGGTCTTTAAAATAAACAGGCCAGTCCATACCCAAAGATTATCCCACTTGTCTAGAATTGGCAAATGAAGTATCTATTAAGCCTGCCTGATCTGCCATCTGAATAAAAATCCTCAACACTCTTCATCCCATTTTTTTGGAGTATTGAAAGAATTTCCGAAATCTCGTCTTCAGAATAAGAGTGGCAGTATCTGTAGACATTTTTTATATTCTGCCAGCCGAGAAAAAAATCTCCGTTTTCCAGGTCTTTTGAATTAATATTGATAATATTTGTCTTGACTGACTGAATGGAGTTTTTATAACGTGGATCATTCTGAAAATCCCAAATTGTAAATACCAATATTCCGTTTTTTTGGAGATTATGTGTGACCACATTGAACCATTTTTCCCGATATTTCGAAGATGGTATGTGGTGGGCAACGCCAAAGATCACAATAACGTCGTAATATTCCGCAAACTCGGGGAATTTTGTAATAACGTCCATTTCTTCAAACCTGGCATCCATATTTTTATACTTATTCTTTGCTTCTAATAATAATCTTTGTGAAGAGTCCACCCCGCGGTATGAAATCCTATCTTTCGGAGTCTTTTCTGCAAGATATTCATAAAATCTACCGTTCCCGCATCCGATGTCAAGAATGCTCGTTTTTCTGTTTCTTGGGAGTATCTGCTCCACGGGCTTAATAACACGCCCCCACCCTGGCCATGCAGATTGTCTTGTTTTCGAAAATTCCTCCCCTGCCCTATCGTAAAAATCCTTATTTAATTGGATAATCTCTCGAAATGTTCTAGAATTCATAAGCAAATTATGGAGCCAAAAGAACAACTGATAAACATTATACTTGCATTATCAAAGCTGGAAAATCCTTCAGATAAAAAAGTTCAGCAGATATTTAGAAGATTTCCGAAAAATCATTCAGGGCTGTACTCAAAAAGCGAGATTTTGGCCTATTTTAATGAGCGGGAGTCAACTAAGGATCTCAAAATTACATCAACAGCCAAAAAGAACTTTCTAAAAAATATCAGAATGAAAGAAACTAGAACCATTTCGGGTGTTACTCCTGTCACTGTTTTGACAAAGCCTTACCCTTGCCCTGGCACCTGCATTTTTTGCCCAAATGATATACGCATGCCAAAAAGCTATCTTTTCGACGAGCCTGGCGCGCAAAGAGCATATAAAAATAAATTTGACCCGTATGCCCAGACTTACAACAGACTTCTTGCATATAAAAATATCGGCCACCCGACAGACAAGGTTGAACTGATAATCCTTGGAGGAACCTGGACTTCATATCCCGAACCTTACCAAATCTGGTTTATAAAAAGATGTTTTGATGCAATGAATGATTTTCAAAACAATGGTGAAGACAAGCCATATACCTCTAAATTGGATCTCCCATACAGCGGGAGCAAAATAAAGGACACCGACTCAGAATTAACTTACAACCAATTAGTGTCCCAAACTCAGCTTAAAAATCGAAGAAACAAACTGCTTGAAGAAGCCGAATGGGATGATTTATTTCAATCTCAAAGAACCAATGAAACCGCAAAATCCAGGTGTGTTGGTCTTGTAATCGAGACGCGTCCTGACGAAATCACAAAAAGGTCAGCCATTCAATTAAGAAAGCTTGGGGCAACAAAAATCCAAATAGGCTTCCAAAGTCTGAATGATAAGGTGCTGAAGCTGAATAAACGCGGGCATGATGTAAAAACTACTAGAGAGACTGTTTCTATTCTCCGCCAAACAGGTTTTAAAATTCACGCACACTGGATGCCTAACCTTTATGGCTCCGACCCAGACATGGATATCAAGGATTTCAAGAAAATGTTTAATGATAAAAACTTCAGGCCTGACGAGCTGAAAATTTATCCATGTTCGCTTATTGCGGGAACTTCGCTGATGGATCTCTACAAAACCTTCAGGTGGAAACCGTATACCGAAGAAGAACTTTTATATGTTTTGAAGGAGTGCATAAAACTAACTCCTCCCTACTGCAGGATCACTCGAATGGTAAGGGATATTGGATCGCAGGACATAGTTGCCGGCAATAAAAAGACAAATTTCAGGCAGATTGTCGAGGCCCAGCTTAAAAAAGAAGGCGCAGAAATCAACGAGATCAGATCAAGGGAAATACGCAGTAAGGAGATTACCGAATCGGATCTTTATCTAAAGAAGATAGAATACGAAACATCAACTTCCAGGGAAGTATTTTTGGAGTACGTGACAAAAGAAAACGAAATAGCAGGTTATATGAGATTGTCACTTCCGACAAAACCTCCTTTTATAGTTGAGCTCAAAGAATCAACAATAATCCGCGAAATACATATTTACGGACAAAGCATAGAAATCGGAAAGCAGAAAGAAGGCAAGGCCCAGCACTTAGGCCTCGGAAAGAAGCTTATTCAAAAAGCACTCCAAATATCAAAAAAAGAAGGATACAAAAAACTCACCGTCATCTCATCAGTCGGAACAAGAGAATATTATAGAAAGAATAACTTCAAGGAAGGGAAATTGTACCAATTTATCGTGATAAAATAATACTAATGCCTAAGGACGATCACCCGGAACAAGTTGCTACTATAGCCCCTGAGATGCACGCCCTTTTTATCAAGGAAAAAACGCCATCAGAATTAGCTATAGAGTCACTCGAAAAAAATCAAAGTACAGTTCAACAGTTGGAGGCAGAAATTGACTATGTAAACGGTATAGTACGTGAAGACCACAACATTTCAAACCTTGGTAGAAGAATAGGTGCTCGTTTCACCGCGTTTGTTTCCAAAATTACAGGAGAAAAGGAGACCCTATTGGCAGAATTAGAATCTAGATATGCTAATGCACAATCAGAATATTGGCTCCAAAGAATACAATACCTAATAGAACTCGAAAGAGTGCAAGGACGAGATCTTTCACATGAAAGATACGAAGCCGGCGACCAACTATGGGCGTGGGGATACCTAGAAAAATTAACAAATATAGCTAGACTAAATGGGCAAAGAAGATTTAGGAATGTTACAGAACTAGCCAAATTAGGATTACGAGTATCACGAGTGAACGGAACAAATTTTATATATACCACTCTGGTGTCTGAAAGCCAGATAGCTGGGCTAGCTAAAATCTCCGCAAGAAGTCTTGAATGTATGAGAGAATTTAACTCATCAAAAGGCGATGTAACAGCGGTAATCATACCCAGTGAATTTTTCCCACGGCCTTGTGCCCTTATAGACTCAAGAGTGATTATTTCAAATATGGAAGTGGCAAACCAAGGAAGCACTTTTTGTCATGAAGTAGCCCACGTTCGCGCAGGAGAAAGCCCGGTTCTCGGTTTAAAAGAGGGGCTTGCTGTATACATTCAACAGAAAATATTCCCTAAAGACCCTCTGGCAAAGGTGCAAAGACAGCGTGGATACGGAGAAGCCGCTTCTCCAAGAAGACAAAGCCAACAAGGGGCAGATGCACTACTATCTCACACTCAATACCTTGAGAATGTTTCTCCGGTAAAAATATCAGAACAATACAAACAAGAGTATGCTTACAGATTTGGCAGGTTATTTGTCGAAGGCTTCCTCAGTTATTTTATGTTTTCGGGATCTACGGCAGAACAAGCCTTTTCCACCTTTACAAAATTCTATCAATTAACACAAAAACCTGACATTTATAGCCAAACCAAAGAAGATCCAAATCTCCCAGAACACGGAAAACCTCTTGTTAAAAATGGTATTCCTGTCGCACCACAAAGAGAAATTGTCGAACAGTGCTTATTAAAAATGGGTATCGACCCCGATCACCACATATTCAAAGAGATACTCAATGGAACTGTAATGAATGTGACAACAGATGCATAACACTCATAATAATTACCTAGCCAAAAGCGCAATTTGCATCTGGCGCATCTTGTCACTAACATCAGCTAGTTCGCCCTCCATATTCGCAACTATTTTTTGATATTGATTTTCTGCTACTCTTATTTCCGCTTCCGCATGACCCTTAACCGCTTCATTTTTTACTAGCATTCTCGGATCATCAGAAAGCGATAACTGCTCTACATATTCAAACATATCAATGAGCCTTAATATTCTCGCTGCACTAGCTCTCTGATCGAGATTTTTGGCAGAATCACTTATGTATGCATCTAAACTTATTCTGAGCTGGTGTAGATTATCAGATCTGTCAGTTTCATAATTCTTTACTGCTCTCTTGGCAGCATAAATTACAAGCGGTGGTGTGCTTCCTTGGTGTAAAAGGTTAATTACATCTCTCGCATCATCATGATAATCACGTTGCAATTGCACTATAGAACTCTTAGGATTAGCAATATTCACGAGGTTTTGACCACCCCTGTCAATACTAGGAGCATTTTCTCTTAATGCATTTTCAACCAATTTCACCGGTTTATCCTTATTCCCGATGCCCTGTTCAATCCTATCTAATGTCAATAAAGCTAAACGGAGTCTATACCTTTTTCCTAGAAACTCAGAGGCATCACGGCCTTCGCTTCCCCCTGAGTTTAGTGATTCAATTTTATCAAGCAATGCCTGTCGAAGTCTGGGGAACTCTTGAGCCATCGATGTCTGATCTAATTC
>MEVH01000026.1:14240-20293 GCA_001772665.1 candidate division WWE3 bacterium RIFCSPLOWO2_01_FULL_39_13 | reverse complement strand
ACAAAAATCACCTCCTCATACAGAACATTCTTAGGAGGATTTTAATTTGATTTAATGAATAGCTTTCAGGAGGAATTTACGTGATTTAAATCGGTAGCTTGACTGTTTGCACACAAGCCCTTATTATTTGATATATCAGCGTTTGAGCAGTTATCACCTGCGATTCGCCTAGGGCGAACGCTAAGAGAAGAATCCTCAATAAAACTGTTGGGGTGGTAGAACTCTTCGGGCAAGCCCGTTAAAGCTGTAAATGAGAGGCCCGCCACGGGCGGGACAATCAAGGTGGTACCGTCATAAATGACCCTTGTACTTTTGTTGAGTAATCAGCGAAGGTGCAAGGGTTTTTTAGTTTGAACAGGAATATGCCGAAATATAAAGAAATACCTGTGGGTCTTGATTTGGTTTCTATAGAGAAAGAAATCCTGGATGGCTGGAAGAAGGCTGGGACCTTTGAAAAAGTTGACAGCAGAAAAGCCAGAGAGTGGGTTTATTATGACGGTCCGATAACGGCAAACGGTATTCCGCATTATGGCCACGCAATTACATGGACAATGAAAGATGTAGTGCCACGCTATTATACGATGAGAAATTACCATGTAAGCCGTAATATGGGCTGGGACTGCCAGGGAATACTTGTTGAATATGAAGTTGAGAAAAAGCTTGATTTTCAGCATAAAAGCGATATTGAAAAATACGGAATCGATAAGTTTAATCAAGCCTGCCGAGATTCTGTCTTAAAATTCAGGCAGGCAATGATTGATTATGAAACACGACTAGGTAGGTGGATAGACCATAATGACGAGTATTCTACTATGGATTCCAGTTATATAGAGAGTGTGTGGTGGGCAGTAAAAAGTCTGCATGAAAAAGGACTCCTATACAAAGGACATAAGGTGGTGGCATATTCGACTCGTGCAGGTATGACTCTTTCGTCCCATGAAGTAGCGGATGGCGGGTACAAAGAAGTTGTAGACCTAGGTGTTACAGTTAAATTCAAGCTGAAAAATCAAGAAAATACTTACTTTCTTGCCTGGACTACAACCCCCTGGACACTTCCGGGGAATTTAATGCTGGCTTTAGGAAAAAAGATAAAGTATGTCAAAGTCAGTTCTGAAGGTAAGAAGTATATTCTTGCCGAAAATGCGGTGGAAAGGATTTTTTCTGGAAGAAAATACAAAGTTCTAGAAGAAGTTTCGGCCGGTTCTATACTGTCTGTCGAGTATGAACCGCTATTCCCATATTATAAGCAAAAGAGCGGTGAGGGAGCCTTTAAAACAATCTATGCAGACCATGTAAACACTGAAGAAGGAACGGGAATTGTCCATCTTGCCCCCTATGGCGAAGAGGATTTTGCAATATTTTTGAAAATGGGAATAAAACTATTTGATTACATTGATGAAACGGGCAATTTTACCAGTGAGATTCCAGAGTATAAAGGGCTTTTTTATAAGACAGCAAATAAAAGGATAATAGAAGATTTGATGAAAAATGAACTCCTTTTTAAAGTTGAAGATTATACCCATCAAATGCCTGTTTCTTACAGGACAAAAGAGCCTTTGATATATAAGCCGATAGAAAGCTGGTATGTTAATGTCGGCAAAATCAAGCAAAAGCTAGTTTCTGAGGCTAAAAAGGTGAACTGGGTTCCTGAAAAATCGGGTCGGAGATTTCTTGAATGGATAAAAAACGCCAGGGACTGGTCTTTAAGCAGAATACGTTACTGGGGGACGCCAATGCCGGTATGGGTTAATGATAAAACCGGGGATATCAAAATTGTTGGGTCTTTTAAAGAGCTTGAAATAGAAAGCGGGGTCAGTATCCCTGAAAATTTCGATCCGCATAGGCCGTATATTGATGAGATAACCTGGAAATCAAAAGATGGAGGGGTATATAGGAGGGTTCCGGAAGTAATAGATGTCTGGTTTGACAGCGGATCGATGCCGTTTGCACAGTATCATTATCCGTTTGAAAACGAAGGCAGGTTTAATAGCAGGTTTCCGGCGGAATACATAAGCGAATCAGATGACCAGATAAGGCTTTGGTTTTATACAATGTTTGTTCTGGGCGTTGCTTTGTTTGAAAGGTCTCCTTTTAAAAATGTTGTTGTGTCAGGCATGCTTGGGGATGAAAAAGGCCAGAAAATGAGCAAAAGCAAAGGAAATTATCCTCCTATAGAAGAAGTTTTCGAAAACTATGGAAGCGATATGCTGAGATATTTTCTTTTGAGTTCTCCAATTACAAGAGGCGAGTTCACTAGCTTTTCGTATAGCTATCTTTTAGAGACAAAAAAGCAGTTCTTTACAACTTTGTGGAACAGCTTCAGGTATTACATTACTTATGCGAATCTTAATGACTTCACTTCATCTGGAACTTTGGTTGCGAAAGACATTTTAGACCAGTGGATCTTGGTCAGATTAAATCAGGTAGTCAAGAATATGAGAAATTATATGGACAAATATGAAGTTATGTATGCAGTAAAAGAGTTGAGTCCCTTTGTTAACGATTTATCAACTTGGTATATAAGAAGGTCAAGGGACAGGCTTTCAGCTGGAGATAAAAGCGCACTGTGGGTCCTTGAGCATGTTTTATTTACACTGACAAAGCTCATGGCGCCTTTTATGCCTCTTTTGTCTGATTATATGTACAAAATACTGGCAGATAAGAGAAATGGAGTCCCGGAGTCTGTGCATTTGGCAGATTTCCCTGAATGTGAAGAAAAAACTTCTGATTCTGATATTGGTCTTCTTGAATTGATGGATTTTGTTAGAAAAGTCGTTTCGAGTGGAAATGCACTTAGAAAAGAATCTAAAATTCCTGTCAGACAGCCTCTTTCTGTTCTTGTGGTTAAAGCGGAAATTGAGCTTCAGGCTGAATATATCGATTTGATAAAAGATGAGCTGAATGTCAAAGAAGTTAGATTCATGGAAGTTATTCCAAAGGGAAAAACTTGGTCGGTGAAGAAAGACAATGATATTTATGTTGCTCTTGATATAAAGCTGACGGATGATCTTCTGGTTGAAGGCTATGCAAGGGAGCTTGTCAGGGAGATCCAAAAGCTAAGAAAACAAGCAAATGTTGCCTGGGATGCAAAGCTGAAGGTGCAGTATCCTGTCAAAGATGAATATGAAAAGGCTGTTAGGAGATATAAAAGGGAGATAATGGATAAGGCTTCTTTAACAGATTTGGTGCCAGGGGACAAATTTAAGGTATTATAGGGATTATGGGAGAAGATAATCATACAAAAGTAATTTCTTCAAAGGTTTCTGGGGTAGATACTGAAAGTTCAAAGGAATTGGAAGATTTAGCGAAAGCCGGAGGTTTCAAATGGGCAGCTGTTCTTGCTCCTGTACTTTTTGTTGTCCTGCTGATATTATCTGCAATTGTTTTTGGCATTGACAATCTGCTTCAGTTTATCGGAATAAATTAGTGCGGGCCCGTAGCTCAATTGGCCAGAGCGCTTCAATGGCATTGAAGAGGTAAGGGGTTCAAATCCCCTCGGGTCCACCACCTCGTGATGTAACTTGTGCATGAGTGTTGTACGGCATAAATTACTGAGAATTAAGCGAGATTGCGAAATGAGAGCTTTTTTGATAGTATTCTTCAGTCATGACTGATGATAATGATTTTGCAGTAGTTAAAATAAACTCTAGACAGTACCTGATTCAAGTCGGATCTTCGCTTAAGGTCGATCGAATAAATGAAAAAGATAGTTTTGCTGTGCTTCTCTGCAGGTCAGAAGACGATCTTTTTATTGGAGAGCCTGAAGTGACAGAAGCAGGTGTAAAAATAGAGATTATCGATGATATTCTTGATAAAAAGATTGAAGTAAGACGGTTTAGAGCGAAATCCCGCTACAGAAGGCACAAAGGACATAGGCAGCCCGTGACACTTTTAAAAGTTTCTGAAATCAAAAAGGGAATAAAAAATCAGCTGATAAGAATAGCTCCGAAGAAGTCCAAGGAGTTGGGAGCAAAGGCCGATGACTCTTCTGATAAGAAAAAGTCAACTCCCAGGGTTGCAAAGGTAGGCAAAGAAGATAAAAAGTCTGTTCCTGCTACAAAAGATTCTAGAAAAGTACAAAAAACTGGGCTTGATGGGCTTAAAATATCCTCAACTATGAAAAAACACTTGAAGGATGCTGGATTTGACACAGTAGAAAAAATTAAATTAGCCAATAAAGAAGATATTTTGAAAATCAAGGGTATCGGTTCTAAAGCTGTCAAAAAGCTTATGGATGAAGTTAAAAATAGTTAGCATTTTATGGCACATAAAAAAGCGCAGGCATCAACTGCGTCACAAAAAGGCAACAGACAAGGAAAGAGAAGGGGAGTTAAGAAATTTGCTGGTGAAGTTGTTAAGATAGGAAGCATCATCGTGAGACAGGTTGGATCGGTTATAAAGGCTGGAAAAAACACAGGAATGGGCAAGGACTTTACAATATTTGCTAAAAAAGCCGGAAACGTGAAGTATAATAATCTCTCTAAAGGCAAAAAAGAGGCTAGTGTTGTGTAACTTCCGAAATTTCAGTTGTCAATCAGCCCCATCTCATTCGGAGGCCAGTATCTTATGATGCTTCGTCCTACCACACTTTCTTTGGCAACAAATCCCCAGGCTCTGGAATCATAGCTTTCACGGCGGTTGTCCCCCATTACTACATAATGATCCTCTGTGATGTCAATTTTCGCACCTTCCTTGAGAAATTCACGGCCTGTTGTTATTACTGAACTGTCCAGATATTCTGATTCATCCAGCATAAAGCCATCAGTGTGCTCAGAATTATAAATATACACTTGTCCCTCTTTTATTTCGATTGACTCACCTGGTAGTCCAATTATTCTTTTTATATACTCATCGTTTCTATTGAATTTAAAGATTATTACTTCTCCTCTTTCTGGGTCTCTAAACCTGTAGGTGATTTTATCGGTAATGAGTCTTTGGCCGTCATGGAATTTGTCAATTCCATCCATGGACTGGCCATTTACCTCGTGCAACTGAAAAATCAAAAGGAAGCTGATAATAAAGATTGAAAGAGATATTATTGCTGTTTCAAGAACATCGACAACAAAAGCACCTAGTGACTTTAAAAAATTGTTCACTTGGACATTTTACACCCCGTAGCAGAGTGTCACAAGGAACCCAAGGATGTTAAAATTAAGCAGTATTATTTGAGTCTGTAGCTCAGCCGGTAGAGCGCCTCGGTCACATCGAGGAGGCCAGTGGTTCGATCCCACTCAGGCTCACCAATTAAATGAATATCAAGAAAAAAGTATTTTCCAACACGGTTTACCAATTAATTGGTAAGGCTGTTACTGCAGCCTCAACTTTACTTGTGACGGTATTAATTACAAGATCTCTTGGAGCACAGGTTTTCGGAGAATACTCTGTTGTAATCACCTATGTTCTTACCTTTTTTCTGGTAGCTGATTTTGGAGTTAACGCAATAATTACAAAGGAATTCGCGAAAGACGAGCAAATTGCAAAAGAAAATTTTGTAAAAGTGCTTGGATTGAGAATTGCAATTGGAATGGTTTTGCTTTTGCTGGCAGCTTTTCTGCTTGTTTTTATCCCTTATCAGTCAAATATTAAAATCGCAATTTTAATTGCGCTTCCAATTATAATTTTCCAATCAATTCTCAAGGCTTCAAGCGTTCTATTTCAGGCTTACCTTAAATATTACCGTAAAACGCTGGCAGATTCTCTTGGGGCAATTCTATCCCTAGTACTTGTTTATTTATTAAGTCGCAGCGGGCACGCAAATTTAGCTAATCTGGCAATTGTTTATGTTTTTGGAGGCTTGATTACAGCTGTTGCTGCGGTGTTTCTCGTAAAAAAGTACCTGAACACCAAGTCCAGGTGGATTGACTATAAATACTGGAAATATACTCTTTTGGATGCATTTCCTCTCGGAATGGCTCTAATGTTAAATGTTTTCATGGTGCACGCGGATCGGTTTCTTCTGTCTGTAATGTCCTCTTATTTTTCTGTGGGAATTTATTCACTTGCATACAAAATATTTGATGTTGTTTTGGTTATTCCTACGTTTTTCATGAATG
>MEVH01000026.1:483-14208 GCA_001772665.1 candidate division WWE3 bacterium RIFCSPLOWO2_01_FULL_39_13 | reverse complement strand
GCGTCTATTTCGAAATACCGAAGTATTGCGATTAAGACCGTAGGAGTAATGACTTTTCTAGCGATATTGATGACAATTCCCTCAATCATGCTGTCCAAATCAGTAATATCAGCGGTCTGGGGAAGTGATATGGCTCGTGCGTATCTCCCGCTGAATATCCTTATGTTAGGAGGCATCGCCTTTTTTGTAACTTCTCCATTAAGCTGGCTTATGGTGATTGAAAATAAGCAGAAAAAGCTCCCCATATTATATGGGGTGGCATTTGCAGCAAATATTGTTCTGAATATTATCTTTATTCCTAGATATGATTATGTGGCTTCAGCTGTAATTACAGTAATAACAGAGGTCTTTGTTCTGCTTTTTCTTCTTTATTATCTCAGAGGATTGCTTTTTAAGGGTAAAAAATCTTTATAAACAATTCCTTTTACGACAAAGAACGACATGTTTGTTTATAATTACAGTGGACATGTGGATAATTGAAATTCGCGAATAATCCTATAATATGGCTCGTATTTCAAAACCAATGGGTCAGTTTGTCGTAATATACTGGCTCTATAGGCGTATTGCGACACTGTCAGTCTGTTGGGCATGTTTGATAAAAGTTATGGATAAAAATGGATAAAAACAGAAAAACACACTTTTTCTAATTAATCTTTTCAAATATAACGGTGATCTTTAATTCTGTTGTGTTTTCGGCCTTATCTACTGCTCTGATATCAACTTCATTATTTCCTTCTTCTAGCCTTATCGAAGCCGAGAAATTCCCGTCAGGATTGATTACTGCAAGCTGGTTATTTACGAAAACAGAGCTTTCTGGTTCGGTTTTTCCTGTTACCTGGTAAGAATGACCGGTTGATTTATAAACTTCTCCATCCTTTGGAGATTCAACTTCAATTTCAGGGGGCTCAATATCCTTTTTGATAACGTAAACTGTTGATTTTTTGCTTATATTTCCGTTTTCGTCTTTCGCGGTAACATAGATTGATTCGTCGAATAAGCCAACCTGAATATTTGTGAATGAAAAAGCTCCTGTTGAATCTGCAACTGTAGAGTCTGACTCTATGTAGTCAATATAGAGTGTTATATTAACCCCTGGCTCTGAAACACCAGTTAAATCAATACTTGGGTTCTGTGTTGCCTCTGCTATAGGGGTCAAAAAAGGGGCTGTTGGCGCTATCGTATCTTCTTTGGTGTAAACTTCCTTTTTTCTGAAAAGGTCCCAGAAAGAATTAACATTGGACAAAAAGAAAATCATCCAGAAATAAGTTGCAATTCCTACAAAAATGCTTAGCAGATTGGTCAATATTATTCTTCTAATCAGGTACCTTGTTCTTTGTTTTTGCACCATATTCTGGAGCCGCCCGTCGGACTTGAACCGACAGCCTACGGTTTACGATACCGTTGCTCTACCGTTGAGCTAGAGCGGCAGTAAACAAACTATAATGAATTTTAGCATGAGGCTGAAATAGACTATAAAACTGTTATAATAAATTAGGATATGACAAAGAAAGAAAAGACGGATCCGTCTGAAAAATCAAAAGACCTTTTTATATCTATTGCATCGCATAAATTGTTTACTCCGATTACAGTAATAAAGCTACGCATTGAACTTCTTCTAAATGATAGATCCCTGACTAAGAGTGTTCGCGGACAGCTTAATGAGACATTAAAAAGTGTTGCAAAACTAGAAGATTTTGCAAATGTCCTGCTTAGAATTTCTGATGTGATTGAGGTAAAAGACGATGATATCCGCGAAATAAATGTCAAAAAGCTGATAACTGCCGTTATCTCGGATTTTACGGACACTGCAATGCAGAAGAAGATAAAATTTAAGATAGATTACGATAAAAATACCTTGATAAAAGTCAATTTTAAAGATTCCTATTTGAGGTACATATTGTCGAGTATTATTGAAAATTCAATTAAATACGGAAAAGATGGAGGACATATTAATGTGGAATGTTCTATTTCCAATAAAAAAGTGAATATTAGTGTTGCGGATGATGGAGCAGGAATTCCAGAAAACGAGCTTAATATGCTGTTTAGGTCATTTTTCAGAGGGACTAACGTGCAGAAATTAGATGTAAATGGATATGGATTAAGCTTGTATACTGTGAAGCTGCTGGTTGATCGGCTGGGCGGGAAAATCAGAGGTGAAAGCCGTGAATCAGCGGGAACAAAGTTTACAATCGAGTTTAAGAATAACAGTTAATAGCATATGAATTCAAAAGAAAAGTACGTAATTATTGCCGATGACAACGAGTTTTTTTCAAATGTCTTTAGTACTGAGTTCACAAAAAGTGGGTACAAAACAGACGTAGTTGCTAACGGCCAGCAAGTGTTGGATCTGGCAGAAAGGCAAAGGCCTGATTTGATAATACTTGACCTGATTATGCCTGTAAAAGACGGTTTTGATACACTTACTGAGCTTAAGAACAACGAGAAACTTAAGGATGTCAATGTAGTTGTATTGTCAAATCTTGGCCAGAGTGAAGACATAGAAAAGGCGAAAAGGCTTGGAGCAGCAGGGTATATCATAAAAAAAGATCTTGCAATTAAGGATTTATTTAGTGAAGTAAGCAAGTATTTAGAGTAGCCGTTTTGGCGCTGTTTTTCTTGCTCTTTTCGAAGAGAATGCATTGGTATAGAGGTGTTGATACTGTGGTATCATGATGTTAGTATTAAATGTATTGAGATGAATAACAAAAGGGAGGAGGTGTTACAAAAACACTAAAGGTAATATCAAATAGTATTCTTTATTATTTGGACATTACCCGCTAGAAATACAAATGAATCCTGCTAATAAGAAAGGTTTTACACTTATTGAACTTTTAGTCGTTATCGTAATTATCGCCACCCTCGCAGTTGTCGTTTTCGTCGCACTTGATCCAGTAAGAAGATTTGCAGAAGCAAGGAACAGCAGAAGATGGACTGATGTAAACAGCGTTTTAACAGCTGTTCATGAGTATGTTGTCGACAATAAGGGTGCTCTTCCTACTTCGCTGACAGCAGATGGTAAGACATATCAAATTGGAACGTGTGCAGTTGGAGGAAATACTTTGTGTACTGCAGCAGAAGCTGCATGTGCAAATGTTGCGACTGATTTAACGGCTTATCTTAAGTCAACACCAATTGATCCACAGAATGGGACACTTGCTACTACTGGTTACTCTGTGGCTGTTGCTACAAATAACATGGTGACTGTTGCTGCATGTGGTGCAGAACAGCTAGAAACTGTTGAGGTTTCAAGATAAAGATAATCTGAAGTGAAATGCAAAACACAAAAAGGGGTGCCTTTCTAGGCGCCCCTTTTGCTTTTTTGTTTATGTACATTGTTTATCGGGTTGGTATTATTTCGACACAGACAGGTTTTTGATGCCTTCTAATCATCTTTGCAATGGGGTATCATTTAATGATAAAGGTGTCGAGAAGGACAGAAAGAACAAGTAAAATATGAAGCTGACTGATAGTGCTTTAAACTCTATACTTCTAGAAAATAAACTGCTTAACAATGAAGATATAAGTCTTGCCCAAAAAAGCGCGAAAGCACAAGGAGTCTCCCTTTATAAATACATATCTGACGCCGGTCTGGTTAGAGATGACCAGCTTGGCCAGTTAATAGCAAACTATTACAATCTTCCTTTTATAAACCTCGGTCAGATTTCTGTTAAAGACGAAATTTTGAAAATTGTGCCAGAGGTTGTTGCAAGAAAGCAAAATGTTATTTGTTTCAGCAGGGATAAAGACGGCCTGCATGTGGCCTCTTCGAGACCCGACAATTTGGCCGTTTTTGAATTAATAAAGAAAAAAACAGGAGATAAAATCGTTCGGTACTATGCCACAGAGCGCAATATACGAGATGCTATTAACCTTTATACCCGAGATGCAGCTCTTGCTTTTGAAGATATTCTTGCCGAGAATATTAAGCAGGCAAGAGAAAACCGCGGAAAGTTGATAGATCTTCCTATTATTAAGATTGTTGACACAATAATCGAATATGCATACGGTAACAAGGCTTCGGATGTTCATATAGAGCCTGAAGAAGATTATTCTCTGCTTAGGTTTAGAATAGACGGAATGCTGCACGATATTGTGCGTCTTCCAAAGGAAATTCATGAGCAAGTTACTACAAGGATAAAAGTATTAAGCAACCTGAGGACTGATACTCACATGAAGCCTCAGGATGGAAAGATCCAGAAAAATATATATGACGAGTCATTAAATCTTCGTGTTTCTATTGTTCCGGTGACAGAAGGAGAAAAAGTTGTGCTGAGGCTTCTTACTGAGCAGTCAAGACAATTAACGCTAAGTGATCTTGGGTTTTTAGACCAGAGTATTGTGGGCATTACCCGTGGATATAAGCGTCCGTATGGAATGGTTCTTGCAACCGGGCCTACAGGATCAGGTAAAACAACCACCTTATATGCGATTTTAAAGATACTAAATAAAAGAGAGATAAATGTTATGACAATAGAAGATCCGGTTGAGTATGACATTGAGGGCATTAATCAGATCCAAGTAAACAACAAAACTGGTCTTACTTTTTCTACCGGATTAAGGTCTATCGTCCGACAGGATCCAGATGTCATCCTTGTCGGTGAAATCAGAGACGAGGAAACAGCAAAAATAGCTGTCAATTCAGCAATGACAGGACACCAGGTTCTGTCGACCCTTCATACGAACGATGCGGCAACAACCATACCAAGGCTTTTTGATATGGGAGTAGAGCCGTTTTTAGTAGCTTCCTCAGTTAATGTGATTGTCGGACAGAGGTTGGTAAGAAGGATATGCGAGCAGTGTCGTATTTCTATTGATATTGAGCCTGCGAAATGGAAGGATCTGACTAAGGATCTGCCACCTGAGATGGTTAAAAAGCATTTTAACAGCAAAAAGGTGGTAAGAGTTTATACAGGAAAGGGGTGTGAGATTTGCCATAATACGGGTTATTCCGGCAGGATCGGGATTTATGAGATTCTTGAGGTTGATGATGATATACGGTCTGCGGTTATCCACAAATCGAGTGCTGAAGAAATCACAAAAATAGCTGTTTCGAAGGGAATGACCACAATGCTTGAGGACGGTTTTGAGAAAATAAAACTCGGAATTACGAGTCTTGACGAACTGATTAGAGTTACTAAAGAATAATGAAATCAATATTTTCCAGCGTGAGTTTTGTAGAAAAGCTCATGTTAACAAAGCATCTTGCAATAATGATCAAGTCTGGGGTTCCTATTTATGATGCTTTTGAAACGCTTGCGTCCCACACACCATCCAGATATTTTCGAAAAGTACTTCAGGGAATCCTTAAAGATATTGAAAGCGGGAAATCGCTTTATAGTGCCTTGTCAAAATATCCTAATGTCTTTGATAATTTTTATACGAATCTGGTAAAAGTCAGCGAAGAATCTGGCACTTTAGAAGAAAATTTGGATTTTTTGAGCAAGCAGCTTTCAAAGGATTATGCCTTAAGAAAAAAGATACAAGGCGCAATGTTTTATCCGGCAATGATTTTTGTAGCGTCTATCGGCATAGGTGGATATATGTCTTTGGTGATTTTACCCCAGCTCGTTGACTTTTTTTCGACGCTTGATATTGAGCTTCCTCTTACAACCAAAATAATGCTGTGGTTTGCAAATTTAATGAAAATGCACGGGGTTTTGATAATTGGAGGAGGTCTTGCTTTTCTTGTTTTGATGAAGATACTTTTCAGTTTGAAATTTTTCAAGCCGGTCTGGCACGGAGCTTTAGTGAGAATACCTCTTTTTGGCAAGATTGTGTTATACGGTCAGCTCGCAAGATTTTCTAGAAATCTCGGAACTTTGTTGAAGAGTGGTGTACCGGTTGATGTTGCCTTGCGGACGACTTCTGACACGTTAAGCAATGTTGTGTTTCAAAAGCATCTTTATCTTATTACCGAAGATCTTATAAAGGGAAAGAGCATAAGCGACGCTATGGACAAAAGGCATTACTACGAATTTCCTCCGATAATTACCAAGATGATTAAGATCGGCGAAGAAACGGGTAATTTAGAGGAGGTTCTTTTATATTTAAGCGATTTTTTTGAAGAAGAGGTTGATAATATAACTAAGAACCTTACAACCGTGCTGGAGCCTCTTATGCTTGCTGTGATAGGATTAGGTGTGGCGTTTATGGCGATGGCGATTATCAGTCCAATATATAAGCTTACCGGAAGTATCCGTTAATTGTTTTTTGAATTATGTTATTTGGCCACAAGAAGAACATACTTTTGATAACAAAGTTTAAGATTTTTCTTTTTTCCTGTGCCAAAAAGCGGGATGGATCCAGTCTTATTGAAAGCTGGGATTGGAACGGGGATGTTATTGTTCAGCTGCTTTCTGCTATTAAGAATAAGACTGGCCTGAGTAAGACAAGAATTATTCTTGGTGATGATATTGTTTATCTTGCAAGCTTATGGATAGACAAAGAGAAGATGACTTCTGATATGCGTTCTGCGGTTGAGCAGAAACTGTCTGGGCTGTTTCCTGAAAATATCAGCGATATTGTTTGGGATTACAAAAAATTTCTTTCTAAAGACGGAAAAAGCCTTGTTCAGGCTGCCGGCATAAATAAAGGGCTTGCGTCTACGCTTGAAAATGCTTTTTTGCAGTCAAAAATCAGTGTGAGTCTTGTAGAACCGCTTTCTTTTTTGATTGCAAAGATAACATTATCCGAAGAAAAGCCTCATTTTATTGTTTATATAAGTGGTGTAGAGAATATTATCCTCTTTTGCGATAAAGGGGTTGTTTTTAATTCGCAGCTGACGTGCAGAGAGGATCTGGTGGCTGATTTAAAGCAGTTTATTGTGTATATTAAGGAGTTTTATGCGGGTATTCTTCCTGAAAGACCTATGCTCTTTTATTCATGCGATGATGATTATGACCCTGGTGCAACTTTAAATAGTAAGGAGGTGGAAGTAGTCGGCAGGAGGCTTGATCCTATTTCAGGCTTTGTTTATCAAGAAGTGCAGGAAAGGGATGAGGATGTTTTGAATATCGATTTAAATTACCTTGAAAGGAAAAAGAGAAGTTTTAAGTCGAGATTTATGTTGCTGGCACGCCGTTTCAGAAAGAAGGATAAGGAAGGTGATGATGACAATAATGATGAGGGTAATAAGAATTCCAAGAGGCTTGTCATTATGCTGATAATTATGATTGTATTGCTTTCTGTTGCCGTTATATTGTTGTTTAACAAGTATCGAAATGTTGATGAATCTGAACCTGCTTCTGAGAAAGCAGAGGAGGTTGCCACGGTTTCTGATTCAAATGCCCCTGCGGAGCCTGAGCCGGTTGTAGAGGTGATAGAAGAATCCACTCAGGAGGAGATTCCCTCCGAAGAATATGACCTTAAAAACGCCCAGATCAAGATTCTAAATGGAACGGGTATTGCTGGTGAAGCTGGTCGCGTTAAAGGAATTCTAAGTGATGCCGGATATAAAAACGTTGACGTTGGAAATGCTGATTCAAATGATTATGAAGATATGACAATTTCTGCCAAAATAGAAATACCCATAACCGCATTTGATGATATAAAAGGACTTTTTCCCGATACACCTATTACAATTTCAGGGTTTACGCTTGTAGAAAGTGATACGAATGATGTAGTAATAGTACTGGGGAAGTGATAGTTCTCTAGTCACCTATTTCTGTATTTATAATGTGAGTCCTAATTTTTCTGTGTTAGTTGCTTTACCGCTGTTAATGATGCCTTCTAAATAGCTGCTGTAAGCATTGAAATAATTCCTTACATTTCGTGCCAAATCAAGTCTTATGATCTCATTAAATCTAAAAAACTCTACTTTTTGACCTTCGTTGCCAAGCTTTATCTTTTTGACTTCTTCTAACGTTGGATTAACTAGAAAAATTGCGTGGAGATTGCCGTCTTGAGTTTGTATTCTTCCAAGATATCTGATTTTCTTTGGAGCAATATTTATTTCTTCATTCATTTCACGTACTATAGCCTGTTTGTGCGTTTCACCTTTATCAACTTCCCCGCCAACTAATGACCAGGTATTGGGATCGGTGATAGAACGATAATTATCTCTTAAAAAGAGGAGTAATTTCTTGTCGTAGATAATAAGAGCTATAGAAGAGCGTTTTACAGAAGTATTCATAAATGCTTGTTATTTACTGTTTCCATTGCGCTGGAGCTGGGGAGCGTAATCAGCTCGAACCTATCAAAGTATATCACTTCTGAATTGGTTCTTAGGTTAAAAATCCTTAAAGAAAATATAGAATGAGATTGCCTTAGACTCTATTAATATTCTTCTAACTTGACTTCATCGGGGAACAGCAATCTGTATGGATAACCAACATAATTTCTTAAGATTTTTCCACAGCCTTGGCTTTTAAGAAATGCAATCATTTGCTTCGTGACTTCAGAAGGTTTTTTGTTTGTATTAGCTCCTTTATATTCAATTTCCACAAAATCTCCTAATTTTTTAACTGAATCTATTGCAATTTCAAAGTCTTTATAAATCCAAATCTTGCGTAATTTATAAACTATTACTAATGGTTTAGTGTTTAGAGCTTTGAAAATATACTCCAATTGTTTGAGATTTTCGACATTACTTTCGTATTCGTCGCAGTAATGGCTTCTTCCATCCTTTTCTCGATGCCAGTTTTTGTAGTTTATGGAGAATTTCCCAGACGAATCTCGAAGACGCAACCACTCATTTATGGGTTTTGCACTTGTAAAGTCCCTATGAGCCGGAGTGAAATATTTGTCAACTTGATGTTTCTCACCTAAAAATTTGCCATTTTTCTTTAAGAAAGACAACAATTTCTTGGTCTTTTCTACTTGAACTTGGATTTCTACTTCAATACTCTTTTGGATCATTTTTTAATCACATGTAATTTATTGTCATTTTCTATCCATTTCTGTTACTTTTGGAGCGGGATACGGGAATCGAACCCGTTTTTCCACCTTGGGAAGGTGATGTTGTTCCAATCAACTAATCCCGCACATTACACATTACAAATACTATCATATCGGGTAATTTATCCTGAAATTTAGTGACTGTTGGTTTCTAGGGTATGGTAAGAACCTGTCCTGGTAGTACAAGAGGGTTGCCGTTTGGCAAATATCCAACATTATTTGCTGTGGCAATTTGGTGCCACATTGTGCCGTTTCCATATGCACCTTCGGCTATTTCCCAGAGAGTATCTCCATTTACTGCGGTATAGGTCTTTCCCTGAATATCTCCTGCTGTGTGATTATAAGCTATCCAGGTAGATTCAGGTGTTGCAGAAGAAATTACCAATCCCTCTTGGACTGCTGGCTGGATTCCTGATACATCCTGATTTTGCTGATCTGTCTGAATTATTCCTTCAGAGTCCGATATATCGCCTGTCTGGTTGGTTGAATCAACAGTAGCAATCGGCTCTTCGGTAGTAACTATGCCTTGTCTATTGGCAATTTTGTAAAATGCATATCCCCCCACAATTACTATAATACCGGCTATAATTGCTAAAAGGGCAATTGATTTTGGAGCTTTATATGCATTTTCATCTACTTTGTATTGGATATTTTCAGGTTCTGGAGTATTTTCTGCGAAGCTTTCAGACTGGTTTTCGGTGTTTTGGTCTGACACCTCAATTTTGGTTTTTTGTGATTTTGCCATAATTCTGTCTCGATTATAACATAGTTTATTAGGCTGTCTAGATGGTAAGTACAAGGAAACTCATAGTACATACGATTCATAAAAATAACTCTGAAATGGCTTTAGAGAATATATTTTCGAAAAAAGAAGGATGTATGAGAAATACATATTGGATACGGTTAATCAGGTATTGCGCGTACATAATATGCACAACAATGTATTACGTATACAGAAGTGATGCGGTATCATTAAATATCCTCTATTAGTAATAATTGCTTTCAGCGAGGTCTTTAGGTAAGTAGCTTATCTCTTTACTTGGATACATTCCATAATTTTTACCATATCCAAGATTTTTCATAAGCTTTGTAGGTGCGTTTCTTATCTGAAGAGGTATTTCCAAATTCCCGTATTTTTTGACATCATCCAACGCTTTGAAATACGCATCACATGACTTGCGACTCTTTTTAGATAGGCTCAAAAAAGTCGTCCCGTGGGCAAGGTTAATCTGGCATTCTGGATAACCTATTGTTTCACATGCTTTAAACACTTCATTTGCAACAATTATTGCGCTGGTATTTGCAATTCCTATGTCTTCAGACGCAAATATTACCATTCTTCTTGCTATGAAGAGGGGATCTTCACCTGCGTTCACCATTCTGGCCAGATAATACAAAGCAGCGCTGATTTTTCCTGCTCTCATGCTTTTTATATATGCGCTTATTGTGTTGTAATGCTCATCACCTTTTTTGTCATATCTGTTCGGGTTTTCCTGAAGAATCCTTTGAATATCTTTCAATCTGGCCTTTTGCATCCCCGAAATAGCCAATGCATCCAGGGCATTAAGAACAATCCTGGCATCTCCATTTGATATCTGCACAAGAAACTCCTTTGCATCATTTGTCAGATTAAGTGGAATGTTTTGATCTTTTAGGAATTTTATACCGTTTTTCACGATTTTATGCATATCCTTCACCGAAATCGGCTGTAGGACGTAAACCCTTGTCCTTGAAAGAAGCGGAGATATAACTTCGAATGAAGGGTTTTCGGTAGTTGCTCCAATGAGTGTAATTGTTCCGTTTTCAACATGAGGGAGAAGATAATCCTGCTGTGCCTTGTTAAATCTGTGAATTTCATCAACAAATAGTATTGTTTTCTTCTTCTGACCGAAAAACTCGCTCCTTGCTTTTTCTACAGCCAGCTTTATATCCTTAACACCAGAAGTTGTTGGAGAAATCTCGATGAACTGGGCATTTATATCTTTTGCGATTATTCTTGCCAGTGTTGTTTTTCCCGAACCCGGAGGTCCCCAGAAGATCATAGAGAAAATGTTTTTATTGTTAATAGATTTGCTGATCGGGCCGTCTTTGCCCGCAATATGATCCTGTCCGATAAAATTCTTTAAGGACTGAGGCCTGAGAAGTTCTGCTAATGGTTTAGAAAGCATAGTCACCATCCAATAATATGGCGAAGATAACCCGAAGTCAAACTGTCTGCATCTGTTCTTCTTGATTTTAAAATACTCTGGCGGGACCGACGGGACTCGAACCCGCGACCTCTTCCGTGACAGGGAAGCGCTCTAACCAATTGAGCTACGGCCCCATGTACGATGAAAATTATACATTACCTTTAAATCCAAATCTATGCAGAAGCAAAACAATATTTTCCTTCCTGATATACTGTTTAATGCTATGGGCGAACAGGATAGATCTAAAAAATTTTTAAGTGCCTCTGAATTAAAACCTCTCTGCAATAAGCTCCACTTAGAAGGAAAGAAGATCGTTTTTACAATTGGGTCTTTTGATCTTATTCACAGCGGGCATGCGGCATATCTTTTGAAGGCAAAAACATGGGGAGATGTTTTAATAGTTGGTGTTGCTAGCAACAAGTCCAAAAAGGCCATGCGTGGAAAGGGACTCCCACTGATTGACCAAAAAAATCGGGTAGAGCTTTTATCATATTTTAAGTTTGTTGATTTTACAACGCTGATTAATGAGCAAAACCTTATGCCATTGTTAACGCGCATCAAGCCAGATGTCTTTTATACACTCGGGGTAGATTGGAAAAGCCATCTAAGAAAGCCCGAAGAGCAGAAATATATTGGAAAATATGGTGGTAAGGTAGTAAAAACCAAAAGATCAAAACCATTTGTTTCAGCCTCTGCAATAGTTGAATATGTTGCAGACTTGAAGATAAAAGAGATTATTGAGTACTTTTTTGGCAAAATAAATATAGATTTGTCTAAAGGGGACTGGAAAAACAGAAAGTGGTCAGGACTTAAAACAAGGCTGAGAAGCGAGTCCCTTTATTTCGGAAACCAGATTAAAGAACTTGGATTATTTTCACACGGCTACTTCGGACAAATGATAGATATCAAGCATTTGCCACGTTTATCGAAAGACCTTAAATCGAAAAAGAAGAAAATAGTCCTTTCTTCTGGTGCCTGCGATCTTGTTCATGCCGGACATGCAAGATTTTATGCTAAGGCGAAAGCACTTGGGGATATCCTTGTTCTGGCTGTCCCCTCCAACAGAATTATTAGAAAGCAAAAAGGAAGGGGGCGCCCGATAGTCCATGAATATTCCCGCGCAGAGCTTATGGCTTTTTTTGATTTCGTAGACTATGCTGTGATTTTTGATACCGACTCCATTAATCCTATTATTGAAGAGCTGAAACCTGATATATTTTTTACTGTAAAGGAAGACTGGAATAAAGTAGAGGAATCATCTATCGCTGGACTTCTTAAAAACTGGGGTGGAAGAATTGAGTTGACTCCTCCTCAATCGCCGAATCTGTCGTCAAGCAGGCTTATACGAAAAGCTGCCGGGCTGAGGGTCAGACAGGTGTTTAAAGAAGTTTTAGACGAGGCTGAAAAATGGACGTCTTTGAAGGACTAAAAATATGCCGGATTATTCTAACTATAATGCAAGAACTTATGAGTCCTACTCTGAAATCTGGAAAAATACAGGCAAGTGTGTGTTTTGCGATCTGAAAGATAAATATATCATTACAGAAAAAGATGGAGTCGTTTTGACTGTAAATTTATTTCCATATATCGACGGGCATCTTCTTATTATTCCCCGCAGGCATTTCGAAAACTTTGAAGATGCCGACAAAATAGAATGGGAGGCTACGAAAACACTTGCAGATATCGGAGAAAAGCTTATAAAGAAGTTCTGCAGTACAGAAGGCGTCTGGTTTTTATTTAGGCTTGAAGAAGGATTTAAGTCGCAAAAAACTGTTGCACATGCACATGCACATTTGATTCCGTACAGTCCGAAGCTTTTTAAGTGGGAGTTTCAAAAAGTAGAATTTCCTCCAGAGGAATTTGCGAAGGAGCTGAGGAGTGGCCTTAAATGAAAAATCACTCGCTTTAGGCGAGCGATTTTTCGCGGTAGGTAAAACACAATACTGCTCGTATGCAGTTAACCGGATTATCTTATTTAAGTCAATGGAATCTGTAAACTATAAGATTATTTGTTTTTTGAATAATGACATTAACCGAAAAACAAAAAATAGACTTCATGAAAAAGGCTGCATTTGTTGCTGATAATTCAAGCTGCGGTTATAAAATTGGATGTGTCGGAGTGATAAAAGACGAAGGACAGCATATGTCCCCTAAGTCTTTAAGGGATCCCTATGTTAAAAGAAAAACCGGATTCATTTATGTGAAGTCGTGGAATGAAACTCTTAAAGGGGAAATTTACTGCCAGAATTTTGATAAAAATGGCAAAAGAATCTGCATTAGAGAAAAGGAAAATCTTAAAGGAAGCGATCTTCAAAAAGTCTGTTCAAGCCATGCAGAAATAGGACTTATTGCAAAATGTGCGAGATATGGAATACCGACTGAAGGAATGACTGTATTTTTAACAAATTCACCATGCTATGTCTGCGCTAAAGCCTTAATTCAGGCAAAAATCAAAGAGCTTTATTATATGTCGGAATATACAGAAAAAACGGGGCTGGAGATATTAAAGAAAAACGGTATTGATGCAGAAATTTTATTTGATGTATTTGCCTGATTACTAAAATTTTGGCAATTTGGTATCATTTATGTAATGCCAGAGCCCGAATCTATGTCAGCTACGTCTTCTATAAATCCTCAACTT
>MEVH01000026.1:0-474 GCA_001772665.1 candidate division WWE3 bacterium RIFCSPLOWO2_01_FULL_39_13 | reverse complement strand
TCACCACAACATTTCTTAGCACCTCCAGGTGTTGCTGATGTTGCAGCCACATTTAGAATGCCTTGGGATCGTCCGCCATCACCTGCTGTAGCACCAGCGAAAGCGCCGGCTGTATTAACCCCTGAAAGAGATGCTTTGTATCAATATCTTGTCGCGAGAAGAAATGTAAATGTTGCTGAATCAGGGCAAAAGACTTCTGGAAATAGGCATAATGTCGGAAAACTTCCAGGTATGCGGTTGGTTGGATACGAAGATGCTGGTTATGCAAAAGAAGTGGATGAAATAATATGGAGGCTGCAGCAGGGAATACCTCTTCAGACTAGATTCCCAGAAAAGCTTAAGGTGCAAATATCCTCTGAACTTACCAATTTGGCTTCTAGAAAGACAGATGCAGAAACAGAGCTTGCGAAGGCTACAAGTGAAGGATCTTCTTATGGCGTGACGCCTGAAATAGCAAAACTGGCGGGAAGTAAT
>MEVH01000025.1:6135-26127 GCA_001772665.1 candidate division WWE3 bacterium RIFCSPLOWO2_01_FULL_39_13 | reverse complement strand
TAAGCTTTAATTCCTGTCTGGGTATCTCTTAACCGTAGCCCAAATAAAAACTTGATGAAGTAATAATAACCTTTGCTTAGAATTCTTCTGTTCAGTGGGTAGTTTACTTTGCTTGCCGGATGAGCTTTGCTACCGACGATTATATCGGCGTTGTACCACTTCATGTGCTCAAGCAGCATAATCAATCCCTGTGGGTTAATATCGCCACCGGAGTCTATGAAGGTAATGATATCTCCTTTCGCTTTCTGCATTCCAAACCTTACTGCCTGCCCCTTACCTTTATTGGATTTGTATCCGTAAACTTTAAGTTCTGGCTTCTTAAATTGCCTGGCTTTTTGCATTGATCCGTCTATTTCGATCCCATCTATTACTGCTATTATTTCGAAATTGTATGGAGTGCCTGATAAAACCTCGTATATCCTCTGCAAGTCCTGCTTTATGCTCTTTTCCTGCTTGTATACTGGAATTATTACAGACAAAAGATGTATGTCCATTATCAGTTATAATGGTAGCAGAATGATTCTATTATTTCATTAGTTGCTGTTTTACCTGTGGGACTAAATAAATCGCAAAAGAAATTCATTAGAAAAAGAATCAAAAGCTCTTCGGTTTTAGAAATTTCAAAGGAACTTAAGATTAATGAAAAAATCGTAGTAAATTACGTACGCAGTCAAAATTGGAATACAGCCTATGTTACAAGTAAAAAAGGTGTACCTGACGACTTGTCTTTTTTAAATTCCATCAGAATATACAAGAAAGAACTGCTGTTTCTAGTAGTACTGGTTGTTGGAGCCTATTTAAATTCTATCAGCAACAGTTTTGTTTCTGATGATATTTCGGGTTATCTTAATAATCCCAATATTGGAAAATTTTCTATGGTTACTGCAAATCTAATGGGAAGCTTTCGTTCTTTTCTTATTTTCGTTGTTACTAATATGTTTGGGGTGAATTCGTCAGCATACCGAATATTAAGCGTTTTGTTCCATATCATAGGAGTCGTTTCAGTTTTTCTGATTATTAAACATATTTATAATTATAAAACCGGAGCCGTTACATCTATGTTGTTTGCTGTTCATCCGATTCTTGTTGAAAGTGTTTCGTGGAATTCAGGTGCTCCATACGTTATGACAGGAGGGCTTTTTTTTCTATCATTTCTGTTTTTTCAAATGGCTTTTTCAATAAAATTTATAAAGAAATATTACTGGTTTTCTATGTTTATCTTTTTGAGCTGTTTGCTGGTTTCTCAGATGGCTGTACCAATGCTTTTGATTTTCCCTATGTATATATTTTTCTGCGCGACAAAGAAAACAGAATTGAAATTTTCTATTCCGTTTATTGCAGGCGGAATAATGATGTTTGTTATCGCTTCAAACTATTTTCAGCAGAGAATTGATGCACTTGCGGTACTGAATAATGCCTCCACATCTGTAACTAATCCCTTCATTCAAATCCCAATCGCAATCACTGAATATTTCAAGCTTATTTTTTGGCCGGTTGGATTGACTTTGTATCACTCTGAAATGTCTTTCAGCCAGCTGGAATATCTTATCAGACTTTTAATTTTTATTTTATTTATTGGAGTAATTGTTTTTTCGTATGTTAGGGGGCGTGGCGGTTTTAACAAAGCCTTGAGATTCTGGGAAGATCCATTAGTGTCTGCTCCAAAATGTGGTTTTTCGCAAAACGATTTTAAATTTATTTTTTTCTGGCTTTCATTTTTTCTAATTGCATTGTCTCCTACTTTGACTCCATTTGGCATATCATGGATTGTGGCTGAAAGATACGTCTACCTTGGATCTGTTGGGATCTTTGCAGTAGTGGGACTTATTTTCTCAAAACTTGCGGAAAGGAAGTCCTTGCGACACTACGTTTATGCAGTTTTCGCACTTATAATTGTTGCGCTTTCCATAAGAACAATAGTCCGCAACCGAGACTGGAAAAATGAGGATACCCTTTGGCTTGCTACGGCAAAAACTTCTCCTTCAAGCCCGCAAAATCATAACAATCTTGGAGATGTTTACGGCAGGCATGGAGACTCGCAAAAAGCAGCTGAAGAGTTTCAGACTGCGATTGACCTTAAACCGGGCTATGCAGATGCCTATCACAATCTTGCAAATACTTATCAGCAAATGGCGTCACAGGAGATGCAGAAGCAGACTGCTGATTCGCTTCCTGAAATTACTCCTAAAGCTCAGGAATATCTGAATCTTGCGATACAAAATTACCTTGAGGCAGTTAAATATAATCCCGACCTGTGGCAGTCATATCAAAATCTTGGTGTAGTTTACTTTAACATTGGTGATCTGGAGAAAGCACGGGAAATGCTGATGAAAGCTTATGAGATAAATTCTCAAAATCCTAATTTGATATATGCGCTGGCTATGGTGAACATACAGTCTAACAAGAAAGAGGAAGCAAGAAATCTTTTAGAGATCCTGCTTCAGGCTGATCCCGGCAATGCTCAAATCAGCGAAGCTTTGAAATTAACTTATTAAATTTTCTTTTATAGCTGATTACTGCCATTAGAAGAAATCCCGCGAGGGTTATACTGACTGCAGCAATAGAAACATACAGAAATTCAGTTATTGAGTTATTAAAGAAACTGAATCCTATAAACTGCAAGACAGGCGCAACGAGAGATATAGCTGCAATTCTAAATCTAGAAATAGCCACCAGAAAAAAGGCTATAGTTGAAAGGACGGTAGTAAGAAACATAAATATGCTAAAAAGCCCAAGGTATGGTGCTGCCAGAAGATATTTTGTGCCAAATAGCGTAGAAATAACAAGTTTTGGAAACAGCCAGTAAACAAAGGATACTCCTCCAGCTATTGATGCTGAAAGAGCCAGTGCAAGCAGAAAAGGTTTTACGTAATTTTCTTTCTTTTTGTATTTTGAAGCGCATATAGGGAGCATAACCGCAGTTACTGGAGTCGCCGAGAAGAGAACAATCCTTCCTATAATTGACAGGGATCCATAAATGCCGGCAGTTGTTGAATCAAAAAAGTGCTTGGCTTGAATTACATCTAGATTGTAAACAAGATTAATGCCAATTAGTGCAAAAGAAGCTCCAAATGAGTACTTAAGCAAAGTATTTACATCGCCTGATCCCCATTTAAGAGTTTTAGATGTTATGTTTTTTTGCAAAATAATAACAAAAATAATTCCAAGGATCCCAGATGTTATGGCAAGGCCTCCAAATATCTGAAGCAGTCCCAGTCCAAATAAAACCGCTGATACTGCAACCAGGAATTTTGAAAAGGAAGAAATCAATAGAGAAAAAGAATATGCCTTAAATCTCATAAGTCCTTGAAAAAACAATGGAAGTGAAGAAGCTATGCTCCCGGTGCTGATCCCAACAGCAAAAATTACTATAAGCGCCCTGTTGGAAATATTCAGGTATGACGCGATGGCTCCTGAGAAGATGTACATTCCGATGAAAACCAAAAGAGCTATTATTATTATTAGTTTTAAAAAAGAGAAGAAGAATGTTGATATTCTACGGGGATAATCTTCATCTTTTATTTCAGCCACCAATTTGGGGATACCGCTTGTAAGAAACTGGACAAAGAGTGGGATGATAACGCTTAAAGAAAAAAGAGAAACTAAAATTGAGTAATCTGTAACAGATAAATATCTTCCAGAAATGAGCTGAAAGAGGTACGAGAACACATTCGAAACCATAGACGCCCCTACCACGATAATTGACCGGCTGAGTAAAAACGAGCTTTGGGATAATTTAATCAGCTTATTAAATGGAGACATTTTGTTGTTTAAAGTTTAGCACAAGTTTTTTGGTCTGATTGATAAGGATATAGCCCAGACTGCAGGCTGTCGGAATAAAAACTTGTCAATTTTCTCGTGATGTATACTCCTGTAGAGCGTTAACATAATGATAAAATTTTATGAAAAATGTCGTTGTAATCGGCGGGGGAACCGGAACTTATACAGTCTTAAGTGGAATAAAGAATATTCCCGGCATTGCTATCACTGCTATAGTTGCTTCTACCGACAGCGGAGGCAGTACTGGAATTTTGCGCGACGAATACGGACAGCTTCCGGTCGGTGATTTAAGGCAGTGTCTTGTTGCGCTTACCCCAGGTCCAGACGAATCCAATATCCTCAGAAAATTATTTAATTACCGATTTACAAAAGGTGATGGTCTTTCAGGCCATAGTTTCGGCAACCTTTTCTTGACGGCTTTAAGGGAAGTAGTGAAAGATGACGAAGAGGCTATTCTGCAGGCGACAAAGATATTGAATATTAAGGGACAGGTTATTCCTATAACTTATGACAAGGTTCAGCTTGTTGCAGAGTATTCTGACGGGACTATAAGCTATGGGGAAAGCATGATTGACGACCCTCCTAAAGGCCATGACTGCAAGACGAAGATTACGCGAATGTGGACTCAGCCGAATTCGAAAATTTCTGCGAGAGCAAAACAGGCGTTAGATGGAGCCGATTATATTATTATCGGCCCAGGTGATTTGTATACCAGCACTCTTGCGAATTTTGTAGTTGAAGGGGCATGTTTAGCTGTCTCTCGGTCAAAAGCCAAAGTGATATACATCGTTAATGTTGTCTCTAAGTATGGCGAAACTCACGGATTTATGGCAAGTAATTACATAGATGAGATAGAAAAATATATCTTAAGAAGAGTTGACTATGTGATGTTAAACTCCAAATCCGTTAACGATGAAATACTCCGCGGGTATGCGAAGGAAAGAGCTTATCCAGTAGAAGATGATCTGCAAAATGATATGCGTGTTATAAGAAGAAACCTGATTTCCGGAAAAATTGTAAAAAGAAGGAAGGGAGATAAAGTAAAAAGGAGTCTTTTGAGGCACGACATCACAAAGCTCAGAAAAGTTATTGAAGAGATAATAACAGAAAAATTAACAACCAACCTTGGGGGTTAATTCATTTGTTCTTTTTTAATGCTAAACTTTAGTCATGAAAGGCCTTTCGATTGTTATCGTTAGCTACAACACCCGCGATATTCTCAAAAAATGCCTGTCTAACTTAAAAACTTCTGCGCCTGGGGTACAGGTTATTGTTGTTGACAATAACTCAAGCGATGGCTCCGTGAACATAGTGGAGGCAGATTTCTCTGGAGTTGAGCTTATTAAACTTAAAGAAAATAAAGGTCTGGCATGGGCAAGCAACATAGGTCTAAAGCATGCAAAGAGAGATTTTGTTTTATACCTTGGCTCTGATGCCTTCCCCTCCAAAGAAACGTTAGAAGGGATGCTTTCTTACATGAAAAAACATCCGGAAGTCGGGATTGCAACACCTCGCCTTGAATTAAGAAACGGCAAAGAGGATAAAGATGCACACCGCGGATTTCCGACCTTATGGACATCATTTACTCATTTTAGCCATCTTGACAAAATTTTTTCGGGGACAAAACTTTTTGACCGGTACTTTATGGGATATAAGGATTTTTTAAAAGAGCAGGAAGTTGATTTGTGCATTTCACATTTTATGTTCATAAGAAAAGAAGTCTTCAAAAAAGCAGGAATTTGGGACGAGGATTTTTTCGTTTACGGCGAAGATGTTGATTTTTGCTACCGTGCCAAGCAGGCAGGCTGGAAAATCATGTATCTTCCGCAGTTTACAGTCCTCCACTACAAGGGTGCAGGAGTAGGCATAAGAAAAGAAACTCAGGACATAAGTCCTGCATCAAAAGAAACCAGAAAAAGAATGGCAAAGGCGTCAACACGGGCTATGCTTACCTTTTACAGAAAGCATTATATAAAAAGATACCCTAAAATAGCTGCTGGATTAGTTTATATTTGTGTCTTAGTATTAGAAAGACTAAGATTATTGAAAATTAATAGACAGTAATATGCACATAGGCATCGACGCTCGTCTTTATGGGATAGCAGGTCCAGGACGTTATATATCTAACCTTATCGAACAGCTTGAAAAGCTTGATAAAAGCAATGAATACATAATCTTTGTAACAAAGGCTGGAAACGATTTATACCATCCGAAAAACCCAAATTTTAAGAAGTGGGTGGCTGATTATCCTTTATATTCTATACAGGAACAGACAAATTTTCTTATTGATCTATTTCGTGCAAAGCTGGATCTTCTTCATGTCCCGCATTTTAATATTCCCGTGCTTTATCATCGCAAATTTATTGTAACAATACATGATTTGATTATGGATGATACAGACTCAAAAGAGGCTACAACAAAATCACCTTATGTTTTTATGACTAAGAAGTTTTTTTACAAAATAGTCATGCGGTTTGCTGCTGCAAAATCCAAAAAGATACTGGTTCCTTCAGAAACAGTCAAGAAAGAGATACTTGATAGTATGGAGTCTCTGGATGAATCAAAGATAGTGGTCACATATGAAGGAGTGGCAGAAAACCTTATTAAATCTGCTCCTTCTGACAAAAATGTTTTGTCTACCAGACTAGAGCAGATGAAAATCAAGGATAGATATTTTCTTTACGTTGGAAGTGCATATCCACATAAAAACCTAGAGACCTTGGTGATTTCCTTTAAAGAATTTCTGCAGGAAAATCCTGAGCTTTCGTTTCAGCTTGTGATAGCGGGTAGAATCGATGATTTTTCACAAAGACTGGCAGGATTTGTGCATGCGCTCAAACTGGATAGTCAGATTATATTTGCTGCGAAATATGCCGAAAACAAGTATGTACCGGATAAAGACCTTGCATATTTGTATAAGGGAGCGGTTGCCTATATTTTCCCGTCTTTAAAGGAAGGTTTCAGCATTACCCCTCTTGAGGCACAGTCGTTCGGGATTCCCGTACTTATTTCTGATATTCCGACTCACAAAGAGGTATTCAAAGACAGTGCCTTGTATTTTAATCCCAAAAGCCCGGTTGAGTTTACCAAAAAGCTTTATACCATATCTTTTGACGAAGATTTAAGAAAGATACTTGTGAAATCGGGTCAGGAGAATGCTGCTAAATACTCTTGGGAGTCAATGGGCAGAAAGACGTTGGAGGAGTATATTAAAGCCACAGGATGAAGTAAAAATTTTCTCGGCAAGGAAATATGGTTTCTACTTGAGAGCTTCTGGTGTTGTATAATACCAAAGATCGAATTTGGGCGAGTTATCATTTTGTATTAGTTCAAACTTATGACCTCTACTTACGATGCAGTCAAACGCACTATGGATATTGTCATTTCGCTTCTGATGCTCCTTTTTTTGTCCCCGGTGCTTGTGTTTTTTTCTCTTGCGATATGGCTTCATGACAAGCACTCTCCTCTTTTTATTGATACCAGAATCGGCAAAGACAGAAAGAAGTTTAGGCTTTTTAAATTCCGCTCAATGGTAATTGATGCCGACGAAATAATGTTGAAAAATGTTGAAATTTACAAGCAGATGCGAAGTGGCGTCAATAAAATGAAAGATGATCCGAGAGTTACAAAAGTTGGAAAGTTCATAAGGAAATATTCTATTGATGAGCTTCCTCAGGTAATAAATGTTTTGCGGGGGGACATGAGTATCATCGGGCCTAGAGCTTTGCGTCCTGACGAGTTTAAATTATATGAAAAGAAACATCATGGAAATGTTAGCAAGCTTGATATCCTAACTTCTATAAAACCTGGAATTACAGGATACTGGCAGGTAAGCGGAAGGTCAAATGTCGATTTCGAAAAAAGGATGGATATGGATTGCGAGTATGCGAAAAAGAAGTCAATTCTGTTTGATATTCTGATATTATTGAAAACGCCTTTTGCAGTAATAAAAGGAGAGGGCGCGTATTAAATTAGATGGGTAATTTTCGATTGAAATTATTTTTAGCAAGTGATAGATTTCATGAGTCGTTATTTGAAGGAAAACAGTAGATGAGTAACATTCGCATCGGCAGCTCAAAAAGTCTTAAAATCTCACCAGGGTCTATGTTAAGCGATCAGAGAAAGGAACTTTCCAACTTTTTTATGAAGTTTAGATTTCCTAAAATTCCGTTTAATTCAAAGTGGTTTATAAGGATTATTGGAGGTTTTGGTATTTTTATTGGTGTAATCCTCTTGGCTGGGTATCTTTTTGTCATCAGACCTGTTCTTGTTCTTGCAAACGAAGCAAAAGCCCTTAAGGCGTCACTGGCATCTGTGAACCGTGGTGTTGAAAATATGGATTTTAAAGAAATAAAGCAAGGCTTGGATAACACGAAAAACGAACTCGAAAATTTCAAAAAAGTATATGAAAAAAATACAAGGGTAATCAGGAAGATACCTTTTGCCAAAAACTATTATGACGACGGGAATCATTTCCTTATTGTCGCTGATCAAGGGATTCAGCTTGGCGGAATAGTAGTGGATACGCTTGAACCATATGCAGCTGATATAGGTTTTTCTGACGGTGGCGATTCTGCTGCAAATGTTCCTGCGCAGGAAAGGATAGTAAAGTTATTGAAGCTTATGCCGAATTTTTCTACAAAAGTAAAAGAGATATCTGACAGTATGAATAAAATCAACACCGAGCTTGCTCAAATTGATCCCTCTAGGTATCCTTCAAGCCTTCCAGTGCAGGTCAAATATTTTAGACTTGATCCAAACCTAAACCTTAAAGAGCAGGTTCTTGCCGTGCAGTCGATCTCAAATGAGCTTGCAAAAAAAGCCCCGCAGTTCGAGGCGCTTTTTAATGCCATACCTGAATTTATGGGATTGGATGCTCCTAAGCGGTATCTTATACTTTTTGCAAATAATTATGAAATCAGAATGTCTGGAGGGTTTAATACATACGCAGTTGTGGTTGAATTTACAGAAGGAATCCCTGAAATAATTTATTCTATTGATACATACTTCATAGACGAAGGTGCCAGGACTGGGTCTTCTGCACTGGTTAACCGAAATGTTCCATACTTTCTAAAAAACTATCTGTATCTTTCAGGCAATACATTTAGAATTTATGCACGTGATGCTACAAGTGTAAGCCCTGATTTCCCTACAGCTGCGAATAATTTTCTTGACGGTTTCTGGAGAAAAGACCGCAGCCTGCCTCAGGCAATTGACGGTGTAATCCAAATTGATAATGATGTTGCGGTAGATCTTTTGAGAATTGTCGGGCCGGTGAATACAGAAAAGTATTCTATTAAGACTGACCAGGGGACTTATGTTACAGTCCCGGTAACAGAATTTAATGCTGATAATGTTATTGAGGAGCTTGAAAATATTGCTGGCGGAAAGCTTGCTGAAACAATAGGCAGAAAAGAAATAATAAGATTTTTGGCACAGTCTATATTTGAAAAAATATTTACTTCAAGTGCGACAAATTTTATAAGTCTGTCAAGAACAATGCTTGATTCCATGAGCAAGAAAGATGTTATTATGTATTCTTTTGATCCTGCGGTAGAAACAGCTTTTAACGGACTTGGGTACAGCGGGAGGATAAAAGAAGTTTCTGCCGGCTGGGATTATCTGCATGTTAATAGAAGCAATTTTGGATCAGGAAAGGCAGATTGGACAAAAGAAGGTTTTGTTACACAGGAAGTTGTAAAGGGAGTCGAGATGAAAGATGGAAAGAAAATTGGGACTGTTTCTGTAACAATTAAAAATCCAAAGAGGCCAAGCTGGTATGATATTGTACCTTGCTGTTTTTACAGGGCGTACCTTAGAGTTTATGTTCCTGCAGGATCAAAGCTGATTTCGGCTTCTGCCTCTGACGGACAGGATGCTCATTCGGCTGAGTTTGCTGATGATATTCTAAACAAAACCTTCTTTGAGACATTTACCACACAGCAAAAGCAGACTGATTTGACTATAAACTTTGAATACGAGCTGCCTGATACGGTGAGTCTGGATGATTACCATCTTTTGATTCAACGCCAGCCGGGGACGTCAGTAGATCCTTATCATATCTCTGTGGACGAGAAAAGTCGGGATGTCCTTTTGAATGCTGATACAGAAGTCAATTTTTAAAATCTAGATCTAGGCTTGTTTTTATCTTTCTTTCTAATATTTCTTCAGTAAGTTTTTTTAAGATTTCATGGTATTTCTGAACCTTCGCTTCGGGAGTTTCCATCTTTAATATGTTTTCATATTTTCCCACAAGGATTTGCTTCATATAGTCTCTTGAGGCAGGTGAAAAGGATGATTCTTCAGGATTGAAGCCCTGTATCTTTATCAAGTGGAGATTAAAGGTGTTTATAATGTCTGGCTTTTGATGCTTTTCAAGAAGTATTAGTGACTTTAACAATAATTTAAAAAGATTTTCATTTTGTTCCATCTCGTTTGTCATTTTCTCGAATATTTCAAGCATGTAGTATCCCCATTGTGTAATTTCGTAATTTTGTTTTATTTTCGGAAAAAGATGTATCGACTCGGCCTGGGTTGCTATATACCAATTTTTACCTTCAACCAGATAGATGTTTAGGTAATTGAAAAGCTCTAGGTGGCTTCGTTTTTTCGAAGAGAGTTTTCTAATTCCTTTAGCCAGGGTAGTAATTTTTCCAAGCTCAAGGGTGTATAAAGTTACTATTTTATCAGCCTCTTTATAGTTTGTCCGCTTTAAAACAATTGCTTTAGTTTTTACAAATTTACCAGGCATGAGGTAAATATAGCATTCCCAAAAGAGTATTAGATCATAATTAGATGTCATCCAAATCCCTGTTTTTCTTACCCTGTTAGATCATATTGTTTGTCATCTAAAAAGTTGACGAAAAGCAGGTAGTAAAATACAATCTGTTCATAGCGTTGAAGAGGGTGGCTCCTCTGAGCTTAATAGAGTTTTCAAGTGAGAGGCTCCGTTTGATGAGAATTAGACGGAACAATCAGGGTGGAACCGCGGAAGATAAAAGGCACTTTCGTCCCTGTAACTAGTTTAGTTATAGAGGCCAAGGTGCTTATAATACGAGCAAAGCGAGTATTACAGCATACCGCGTGCGCTGTGCCTGCCTCTGGCATGGTAAGCTCTCGGTAGCTGATTGTTGTAGACAAGAAGCATATTATCCTCATAAAATAAAAATTATGGATACCTTGCAGAAAATTACTGCCTTATGTAAAAGGCGCGGTTTTGTGTTCCCTTCTTCTGAAATTTACGGAGGATGGGAGGCTGCGTATGACTTTGGTTCTCTTGGAGTAGAAGTTCTAAATAAGTTGAGGAGGTTGTGGTGGAGTGAATTTGTCCGTAAAAGATCCGATGTTGCCGGGCTGGACGGCGCAATTATTTCTCATCCGCGTGTCTGGGAAGCAAGCGGTCATACAGAGCTTTTTGCCGATGTGATGGTCGAAGATACAGTTACAAATAGAAGATACCGGGCAGACCATTTAATCGATCTGATAGAAGATGGTATGAAGCCTGAGGAGGTCGACGAAGTGATAAAAAAGAATAATATAAAAAGCCCCGATGGATACCCACTTTCAAAGGCTAGATATTTTAATCAGCTTGTCGAAGTTCAAGTTGGAACACTTGAAGACTCCAAGTCTAAAGCATATCTAAGGGGAGAGACCTGCCAGCCGATTTTTTACAACTATGCTTTGGTAAAAGATTCTATGAGAATGAAAATTCCCTTCGGTATAGCCCAGATTGGGAAGGCTTTCAGAAATGAGATAAAAGTTGGTCCTTTCTTTTTCAGGACAAGGGAATTCGAACAAATGGAGCTTGAGATGTTTATCAGTCCAAAAGACTCGCAGAAATATTTCGATGAGCTGAAGAGCATCAGCAAATTGTGGGTCGAATCACTTGGAGTTAATCCAGAAAAGCTCAGATTTAGGGAGCAGTCTCCAAAAGAGAAGGCACACTATAATAAAATTGCACACGATCTCGAATATGAATTTCCTTATGGCTGGAAAGAATTTCAGGGTATCCATTACCGTACAGACTGGGATTTAAAGAGGCATGGTGAATACTCCAATACTGATTTTACTTATACTGACGAAGAAACTGGGGAGAAATTTATTCCACACATTGCAGAATATTCTATTGGCTTAAGCCGTTTGCTTTATGTTCTTCTTTTTGACGCATATACAGAGGAAGAAGGTAGGGTTGTCCTTAAACTCGATCCAAAGGTTGCCCCTTATGATGCTGCGGTGTTTCCGCTTGTAAAAAACAAAGAAGATCTTGTAGTAAAAGCTAGGGATGTGTATCAGAATCTCATCAACACTGGGCTTAATGTTGCTTGGGATGATAGGGGAAATATTGGAAAACGCTATTATTCGCAGGATGAAATTGGAACCCCGAAGTGCATAACAATAGACTACGATACGCTAAAAGATGATACCGTAACAGTTAGGGATCGGGATACTATGAAGCAGGAAAGAGTCAAAATATCAGATTTGTCGAGAATGGTGAAGTTGTAGAACTAGCCTTGTCTTTTGTTGAAGTATTTCAGTATGGATTTTAAGACATACCAGAAAAAGGCACTTAGGACAGCTGTTTATCCCAATATAGGCTCCAACTACATATATCCAACGCTAGGATTGGTTGGAGAAGCAGGGGAGGTTGCGGAAAAGATAAAAAAGGTAATTCGAGACGACAAAGGGAAAATCTCTAAGGAGGTCAGGCTAAATTTAATTAAGGAGCTTGGAGATGTCCTTTGGTATATCGCGATATTGAGTTATGAGCTGAAAATTCCACTTGATACTATCGCCAAAACAAATATTAATAAACTGCATTCCAGAAAAGCCAGGGGAAAACTTGGCGGAAGTGGAGATGATAGGTAAATGGAGGCAGGGTATCTCAATTCAATAACTTCAGCACTAATTTAATCTCCTCTCGGGTCTTATTCGTATTGTCAGTATTCTTCCTATAATCTAACATCTATGTAGCGTGGTGAATGGTGGTGAATGGTGGCACGTTAATAATCAGGACATGACATGACTTACCGATTTGTTAAGGATCAATGATCATAGGAGAATATTCGCAGAAAATTAGTGAAAAGAACAGAACGGCATTTCCGGGCAAGTTTAGAGAAGAGCTTGGAAGCAAGTTGGTTATTACTAAAGGATATGAAGGCTGTCTTGTAATTATGTCTCCTGCCCAATGGGAGGAAATGGTATCTGATAATGTTTCAGGGCCTTTCGTCTCAGAACTGATTAGAGACACTCGCAGATTCCTTCTTGGAGGCGCGTCAGAGATTGATCTTGATCCTCAAGGCAGGTTTGTAATCCCGGCTTATCTGAAAACATATTCAGGGCTGATAGAAGAGGCTGTTTATGTCGGACTTGGAACTTGGGTAGAGCTTTGGAGCAGAGAAAATTGGGACGAGAAAAGAAAAGATGTCGAAAGCAGAAGCTCAGTGATAGGAGAAAAATTATCAAAAACAAATGGATAAAGAAACAATTGTCCATAAATCAGTCCTGTTGAATGAATCGGTAGCATATTTGAAAGTGGAAAAAGGCTTGAGATATATAGACTGCACTCTTGGCGGAGGCGGGCATACTGCCGAAATCTTGAGAGCCGGAGGCATCGTTTTAGGACTTGATGTTGACGAATACGCGGTAAGACACTGTGAGAAAAGGTTTGAGAAAGAGATAAGAGAAAAAAAGCTCACGATTGCGAAAAGAAATTTCGCCGAAATAGGCCATGCAGCGAAAGAAATAGGATGGGAAGACAGACAGGTCTCGGGAATTTTGTATGACCTGGGTGTCAGCACATTTCAATTAAAAAATGAAGAAAGAGGCTTCAGCTTTACAGATAAAGGGCATCTTGATATGAGGATGGATGAAACGCTCTCTGTTACCGCAAATGATTTAATTTACGCTCTGTCAGAAGGCGAGCTGTCGGATCTTATTAGAGACTATGGAGAGGATCCCCAGCATAAAAAATTTGCGAAGGCTATAAAAGATCTTGCAAAAAAAGCTAGAGGAACAATTAGGGCTGAAGACCTTGCAAACGTAATAAAGAATAATTCTGTGTATAAGAGCGGCAGGATTAATCCTGCAACTCGAGTGTTCCAGGCGCTGAGGATTGCCGTTAATAGTGAACTTGAAAGTCTAAAAGAATCACTTAGGCAGGCGCCCGCGCTTCTAAAGCCTGAAGGAAGACTTGTAATAATAAGTTTTCACTCACTCGAGGATAAAATTGTAAAAGACCTGAGGCGGGCGCCTGCCTTAAAAGAAATAGCAAAAAGTCCTGGAGTTCCTTCTTCTGAAGAGATAGATAACAACCCTTCAGCAAGAAGCGCAAAAATAAGAATATATGAAAAGCTTTAAATTGTCTTTAATTCTTAACGTCATGCTTGCAGTATTAATACTTTTCTCTGTTGCTGCAAAAATACTATATTCCGATAAAACCGCAATAGCAGGAACAAAATACTTTGATTTAAACACTGAAATTGCGTCCATTGAGAGAGAAAATGAATTGCTTCGAGCAGATTATTTATCTTCTGCCTCTTTAATGAAGATTTTAGAAAAAGCCAGAGAATTAGGATATACTGACTCCAGTGTAGAGTATTACAAAGCACCTGGACTTGCTTCTAGGTAGTATGGAAACTTCTCAGTATCTTCCTGCAAAAGAGCAAAAGTTTGCACTGCTTAGATATTCAGTACTGGCAGTATCTCTTATCATTGCAGCCAGGCTGTTTCAGATACAAGTTTTAAACTCTTCCAGATATAAGGCACAGGCAAAAGAACAGCAGTGGGCAAGATACACCATTCCTGCAAAAAGAGGCAATATCTATACTTCAGATGGCTATCCTATTGCATCCTCAATAGCTGTATATACTTTATACATCGACGCATCTGCAGTTAAAAATCCTCCAAAGCTTGGTCGTGATTTGTCAGAAGTTATACCTGATTTTGACGTGAAAAATTTTGAGAGCAGTATCTCAGGAAAGACAGGCTGGGTGAAAACGGCTGAAAATCTAACTTGGACACAACACCAAGAAATAGAAAAGCTTGGTCTTGAAGAGATTAAAATGAGTGAGAGCTACTCGAGGTTTTATCCTGAAAATGATCTTTTGAGTCATGTACTTGGATTTGTTGGAAAAGACGCGGATGGAAACAGCATCGGATATTATGGTATAGAACAGGCCTACGACGGGTATCTTAAAGGCCAGGATGGGTATCTATTTCAAGAAAAATCGGCTCTGGGAGATCCTATTCTATGGGGAGGCGTGCAGGAAATACCCCCAGTAGACGGAAGCGATATTTATTTAACAATAGATAGAAACGTGCAGTTTATTGCAGAAACTGCTTTAAAAGAAGGCGTCGAGAAATATTCTGCAAGATCAGGCTCAGTAATTGTTATAAATCCTAAAACCGGGGAAGTTATCGCGATGGCAAATTATCCGACTTATAGTCCGGCTGTTTATACCGACAGTCAAGAAAACGAAGAAGTATATAGAAACAATGCTATATCTACAATTTATGAACCTGGCTCTGTAATGAAAGCTCTTACAATGTCATCGGCTATCGATCTTGGAATTGTCACACCGGAAACTGTATATCTTGATGACGAGCCCAAATATTTTTCTGGCCATAAAGTTGACAACTGGGACGAAAAGCACCATGGAGAAGAAACTATGGTTGAAATCCTTCAGCATTCAAATAATCTTGGTGCAGCATGGGTTGGGGGTCGGGTTGGAAGCGAACAGCTTTTGAATTATCTTCACAAATTTGGATTTGGAGCCAGACTTGGCATAGACATCGAAGGTGAAGAGGGCGGTTTAATATATACCTCCTATCCGCTTAAAGACATAGAGCTCGCAAATGCTTCATTCGGACAGGGAATTTCTGCTACTCCTCTTCAGATTATGTCGGTCTTTTCGGCAATTGCAAATAACGGCTATTTGATGAAGCCATATGTAGTCTCGAAGATAACCTCGTCTGATGGGGATACTGAAGTAGAGCCGGAAATATTTTCCCGTCCAATTAGTGAAAAAACTGCTGAAACTATGGTAGATATGCTTACACAGGCTGCTGCAGGAGGGGAAGCAAAATATTTTGTATTAAAAAACTTTAATACTGCAGGAAAGACAGGCACTGCCCAAGTTCCCTCTGAAGGCGGGTATGATGAGGATAAAACCAATGCTACGTTTGCCGGCTTTTTGTCTTCGTATAAAAATTTTGTTATGCTGGTCAGGCTTGAAGAGCCTTCTTCACCAAGCGGTTTTGCTGCTGAAACATCAGTACCGCTTTGGATGGGGATCGCCTCAAAGCTTACAAATTATTATAGTTTTGTCCCAGATAAATAGGTTCGTATAATACTTAATATGAACGAAACCGCAAAAAACGCAAAAATATCGGGAGGTCGCCCCTTTTTTGGCTCAGCTGAATTATCGGGAGATCCTGTTGAGGCTGTTATTCTTATAAGCCTAGCTGTTGTGAAGCCAGGGAAGACAAAGATAATGAATGTTTCCAGATGTGCATATGTTATGAGGTTTATAGAAATTGTGAGATTTCTTGGCGTTCGAATCGACTGGATAGATGAAAAAACAATATCTGTTGACACCTCAAATAATCTTGATGCAAATCTTGTCCAATTTTATGAGAAAGATGATCAGCCGTATCTTAAACTGTTAATTCCAGGTCTTTTATATAGGAATGGAGAATGCGTCGTACATCCAAAAATGATAGAGCAGATTAAGCTTTATAAATCGCTTGAATTTACAGTAGAAAGGTCGTATAACATTATCACAATTAAGCTGCCTGCTTCAGCGAGTGGATTAACTAAAAAACATTTTGATATTAGAAATTATGGCACTCTCGAAGCGGTATCCAGCCTGATGTTAAAATTGATCTCTTCTAATGTTGATATTTTATATGATGAGGAAAACACTTTTGTGAGGCAGTTTGATGAATTGCTGAGTGAAGACGGAAGAGACAAATATATCTGCGGAGACAACAGCTTTGAATTCCTTCTTTTATCTTATCTGGCAATTTTTTCTGACGGGAATGTAGATGTTGGAATTTCAGATTTATCAGGGCACCTCAAATATCTCCTAATGCTGAATAAAGCAGGAATCTGCTATGAATCAGAGAAAAACAGTCTAAAACTCTGGAAGGAATCCCCTTCAGAAAATCCAGATTACTATGATTTCTCGGGATTTTCTGCTGCCGAAGTTTCTTACCTTTTGCTTATATTTTCTCAAATATTTCAGAAGTCGATACAGGTTCTATGTGATAAAAGCCATATGATAGAGGAAATTTGCACGGAGTTGAATATGCTGGGATTTAAGCTGCATTTTGAACCAGTAAAAGACCTATTGAGGGTTATAATTAAACCTTTTTCGCCGGAAGCTCCGATAAAGGCTGTAATAGAAGACCCCGTCTTGTCTGGTGTGCTTCTTGCCACTGCAATCACGGCGCCGGGGACTAGCAGGATATCAGGTATTAATGTCCTTTCGGCATATATTCCAGATATGGAAGAAAAACTAAGGAATTTATCCGTCAGTATATCCTTCAGCTGACAAAAGAGGTCTTAGTTTTTTCATTGTCCTGTAAATAATAGTGCTTACATTAGTTTCACTTAGTTTTATAAGTTTCGCGATTCTTTTGTTGGTGTATCCCTCGTAAAATTTCATATGGAGTATTTTTTGCTCGCGTTTATTGAGTTTGTTGATAGCTGATTTAATTCTTGTATTGCTGTCCGCGATTAGATTAAGATCTTCAATTTGATCTTTGAAATCTGGAATGTCCCCATCGGGTAAAGGTGAAATTTTTTTTCTGCCGGCTGATCTATAAAAATCAATAAGCGTATTATATGCAATTTGAAAAAGCCAGGCGGAAAAAGATATTCCCTGCCATCTGAAGCTTTTTATGTTTTTAATTGCTTTTTCAAAAGTGCTGGAAGCCAGATCTTCTGCGGTAAATTCATCGTTATTTACCCGGCTTCTTAGAAAATGAAATATTCGGTCATAATATTTCTCATATATTTTTTCAAAATGTCTGATATCTTTTTGTGCTCTGATGACATCATGTTCTTCGGTCATTTACTGCCAGAAAATATCTGAACTCAGCCGGCTGATTTCTTTTAAATACTTGTTTTTGCTTCCTCTGAATATATACACGGAGTCATTTGGGAGGTTCTGCGGGAGACTACTATTGATGATATACCCGCCGGGAATTCTGCCGAAATCAGTTTTAACATCTGTAAATATGTATTTAGCGCCGGGTAAAGAATTTGCTATTTCAATTACTGCCTCAATGCTGGGAGGATGATAGTAATGTCTGGCGTCTATTATCGTTGATCCACTTTTCGCAGGAATGAAATTAATCCTCGGCATAGGGGAGGGAAGATTTTTGATAACAGTTTCAGCCTGCTTGGTTTCTATTTCGAGATCTTTGCAAAGCTTTTTCAGTGTTTCGGTAAATACTCCCGATGAAATGAGATCCATTTCGTCTCGCGGAATATTATATGAATGATTTACATCTTTAAGCTCTTTTGTACCAGAGTTTACTACGAAGTTTGGAGATACCGTATCAAGCCAGAATTTGTAAATGCTGCTGTCAATCCTATTGATTTGAATCACCAAAGCATGTTTATATCTTTTCAAATAAATAAGCTGGATAAAGGTTTTTAAAATAAGGAAAATCCATTGAAAATATCCGCCGGGGTAGTATAGAACTCCTAATATAGCAAGAGGTATACTGAATTCGCTTTCTGTCCGTTCAAGGTTTCTCCTGGCATTGTATCTGGTACTCGCTATTGAATATAAAATCTCTCTTAGCGTTGACGGGTCATATTCTCCTGTTACCGCGATTATCAGCGGACTATGTTTTTTGATAGTTCGCCTGACCAGATGCCCAAGAACCTTTCTCAGCAAATTTCTTGCTGATCTATGAAGACCGGATTTTTTGTCCATTTTTCCTGTACTAATTATATATTAAACGGGTATGATATTTATGTATGACAGTACGATCCCATTCAAGATTGCCGTCTAGACGCATAGATAAGGTGATGGTTGCTTTAATTATAATCCTGGCTGCAGCCGGGCTTGGGATAGTTTACGAGGCTTCAGTTGCATATGCTTTCAGGGTATTTGGGGATAAGTACCATTTTTTCTTCCTTCAGGCGGGGTGGATGTTTTTAGGATTTGTTGGAATGCTTATATTGTCTAAAGTCTCTCTAGGGTCTATAGCGAAAATATCGCCATGGTTTTTTGGGATATCTATTTTTTTTCTTCTGTTTGTTTTAATTTCTACTCCTTTTGCCCCGCAAGTTTATGGAGCAAGACGCTGGCTGATAATAAACCCATCTCCTCTACCGGAATTCCCGCTTCTGGGAAGAATTGGATTTCAACCGAGTGAGCTTGTGAAGCTTTCGGGAATAATATTTGTTTCGGCGATGCTAAGTTCTGCCAAAATGGATAAATCAAAAAAGTGGGTGTCGGCAAGAAATTTGTTTGTGGTGGTTTTACTGGTATCGGCAATTGTAGCAGCAGAGCCTAATTTCACGACAGCATTTGTTATTATGCTTATTTTTCTGTCTATTTATTTTATCTCGGATCCTTATTCAATTTTGTATTTAATTATGTCGCTGCCGGTTATCGGAATTATTGTAAGCGTTTACATTTTTTCGGCGGAATATCGAAAAGCCCGAATTATTGCACTTATTAAGCCGGACAGCGTAGATTCCACCGGGCTTGGATACCAGATTAAGCAGATAATGATTGCTTTGGGTTCAGGAGGATTTTTCGGACTTGGGCTTGGCCAGTCAAGGCAGAAATATTCATATCTGCCCGAAGTTACCGCTGATTCGATTTTTGCCATTATAGGAGAAGAATTTGGATTTATTGGAACCACTTTAATTCTTGCTCTTTTTGTTTCAATTATCTGGCGAGGGCTTTTGCTTGCAGAAAGATGCAAAGATAAATTTAATACATTATTAATTACCGGAGTAACTATGTGGATTGCGGTTCAAACTCTAATCAACCTTGGAGCGATGGTAAGGATTCTTCCTATAACAGGCATTCCGCTTCCGCTCATTTCATATGGCGGATCATCAACTGTTTTTATTATGTGGGGACTGGGACTTCTTCTAAATGCGAGCAGGAACGTTGAAGTGAAAGAAGAGAAGTAGGATCAGTATTTTTATAATGCGAGCGAAATACTCCGACCGTAAGGTCG
>MEVH01000025.1:0-6108 GCA_001772665.1 candidate division WWE3 bacterium RIFCSPLOWO2_01_FULL_39_13 | reverse complement strand
GTAAGGTCGAGGGATTTGAGCCATAAAACTCGCGAAGCGAGCATTACTTTTCCACCGAAGGTGGGAATGCAAGGAACGAAGCGACGCTACAGCATACCGCGTGCGTAAGCTCGCGGTAGTTGATAATAATTTTGTGTCTTTATTTGTCATTTCCTTGCTATAATCTCTTTAGTCTATGAATTCAAAGATATTATTTACTGGAGGGCATTTTAATTCGTCTGTTGCGGTTATTGACTGGCTGAGTGAAAAGGGCAGTATTAAGACAGATTTTGTGTGGGTCGGGAAAAAATATACAAAAGGATCCTGCGGGTCAACTACTCCCGAATATATTGAGGTCTCGCGCAGAGAAATTCCTTTTTATCATTTAAATGCGGGCAAGCTTTTTAGAACAACTTCAATACGTTTTTTTCCATCGGTAATATTAGGAATCCTTTTAATCCCAGCGGGTTTCGTCCAGTCCCTTTATATCCTGCTTAAGGAAAGACCGTCCCTGGTGGTGTCATTTGGAGGATTCTTGGCTCTTCCCGTTGTTGTCTGTTCAAAGCTCCTTGGAATCAAAACGGTAACACATGAGCAGACAGTTGTTTTGGGGCTTGCAAATCAGATAATATCCAAATTCGCCGAAAATATATACACATCATGGCCCGTTCGTTATTACAAAGTATCTCCAAAGATTCGCCAGAAAATGGTATACACTGGTCTTCCATTATCCAGCGGAATATTTAAGGAGGATAAAAAGATAAATTTTAACAATAATCTCCCTGTTATATATGCAACAGGAGGAAAAGCCGGCGCAAAGTTTATTAACAGCCTCATATTGAATTCTCTGCCGGATCTACTGCCAAAAGCCAACCTTGTATGGTCTTTTGGAGGCTCCTTTGGAGAAAAGACGTTTGCTGAAGCCAAGGATTCTATCAGTAAGTTAAAAAAAGAAGCCAAAGGAAAAGTAATTTTGCGCAAATACATTTTCGAAGATGAAATAGGTGCTGTTTACTCGATTTCAGATCTTGTTGTATGCCGGGGAGGAGCGCATACTATATACGAAATAGCCTTGCTGAAAAAGAAGGCTCTGGTGATACCTATCCCATGGTCATCGAACAACGAGCAGTATTTAAACGCATGTATAATTGAAAAACTTGGACTTGGAAAAATTTTAGAACAGGAATCGCTGACTTCGCAGGAGTTTGTAAAATCAATATTCAGAACGATCTCCGAGGAAACTGGAGGAAAAACTTCAGAAGCAGTGTATATTGAAAAGAACGGACAGGCAAAACTTGGAAATGAAATTATCAAACACCTTAAAACATAAATATTTAAATGCAACAATAATAATCCTTGCTGCTGTAACAGTTGTGTATTCTCTTCTTTATGTTTTGCCAATCTTTACTATTTCTGAAGTTCAGATCAGCGGAGTAAAAGAGGTAGATACTCCAGTTATATACCGTCTTTTTAGAGATAAGCTAGATAGGAAGCTTACCCTAAAGACCGGGAAAGATTCTCTTGAAAAAATAGTAAATGAGAATATTCCCCAGTTCAGGCTTGTTTCCTACTCAATTACATTCCCAAGCAAAATAAATCTGGTTTTTGAAAAGCGGGATCCGGAATATGCAGTAAAAGCAGCAAACGGTGTTTACGAGCTTGACGGCAGAGGTTTTGTGCTGGGGGAATCATATGCAATACGTGATGACGAAATAAATGTGTTTTATGATAAAAGGCTTAATCTGGGAACAAAAATAGATGACGCAAATTTAAATGCTGGACTGATCTATTCCAAACTCGGACAGAAGGTAGTAATAGAAGGGGACAAAATAAAAATAAAGCTTGATGGCGGTGGTGAAGCAATTCTCCCTGAAAAAAATACTAAAGAAACAGCAAATGAGCTTTTAATAGTGTTGCAAAAAATCCTTCAAAAGTATACGATTGAAGGCAGGAGTATAGATCTTTTAGATTTGAGATATTCAAAGCCAGTCGTTAAATATAAGTAACATGCCCAAAGACCAAGTTATCGTAGCTTTAGATGTCGGCTCTTCAAAAATATCCTGCGTTGTCGCCACTGTTGATAAATCAAAGCTTTCGGTTATAGGTGCGTATTCATGCCCGTCCCGCGGAATAAAAAATGGTGTTGTTAACAACATAGATAAAGCCGTTGAGTGTATTTCTGAAACACTGACCAAGGCTGAAATGATGTCAGGCCACCCGATTTCAAGAGTTGTTGTAACTGTTACCGGCACACACATAGAATCAATGAATTCCCATGGAGTTGTTGCAGTTTCAGGGGAAAATTCCGAAATAAGTGCAGAAGATATTGCAAGAGTAAATGAAGCTGCCCAGGCTATATCTCTTCCTTCATCCAGAGAAATTATCCATGTTCTGCCGAGAGAATATGTTGTAGACAAGCAGGGTGGAATATTTGATCCGACAGGTATGTCTGGAGTCAGGCTTGAAGTTGAGGCCAATATTATACATGGAAGTTCTACTGCAATTAAAAATCTGACAAAATGTATACATCAGGTTGGGGTGGAGGTCGAACAGCTTATTTATTCTGGGCTTGCTTCATCGGAATCCGTTTTGACAGATACCGAAAAGGAGCTTGGGACAATATTAATTGATGTTGGCGGTGGGACAATGGATCTTATGATTTTCACATACGGGAGGCCGTCATATTCAGCAGTTCTTCCTATAGGCGGGCAGGATGTCACTAATGATCTGGCAATAGGACTGCGATCCCTTTTGGAGGATGCAGAAAAGGTCAAGCTGAGAATGAGTACAGACGATCTTGTTAAAGAGCGTGAAGTTCTGATTGATAAAGATGGTCATGAGGCAAAAGTCCCCAAAAATGAGTTATATGTCGGAGATTTAAATATTCCTGTCGATACTGTTCCCAAAAACCTGGTGAACGATATTATGTTCAGGAGACTCGAAGAGGCTTTCAAATTCGTACAATTGTATATAAAAAAGGCTGGGTATGATAAGAAAATTCCGGCAGGCATTGTTTTGACGGGTGGTGTTGCTGAAACCAAGGGTATAGATAGAATTGTATCTGACATTTTTAAACTTCCGGTGCGCGTAGGCTGCCCAACGGGAATTTCTGGGTTGGTTGACCAGATACAAGGACCGGCAAATGCTGCGGCAATAGGAGCAATAAAATTTGTCTCAGATATGATGCTCGACGAAAATCGTACTACAGGACATAAAAGTGGTAATATAATATTCAAAGTTGTTAGTTTTATAAAATCATTCCTGCCCTAAAGAAGAAATTATGGCATTTATAGAACCCAAAACCGGTAATTTAGCCAGGATTAGAGTGATTGGCGTCGGAGGCGGTGGCCAGAATGCTGTTAATTCTATGATTGAATCAAACAGCGTTGAGGGAGTTGAATTTATTGCCATGAATACTGATATGCAGGCGCTTAATACAAGTTCTGCACAAGTCAGGATTCAGCTTGGCCCCGAAAAGACTCATGGTCTTGGATCTGGTGGAGATCCCAATATTGGGTTTGAGGCAACTAAAGAATCCCTTGAAGATATAAAGTCACACCTGCAAGGTTCTGATATGGTCTTTATTACGGCTGGTATGGGCGGTGGAACAGGCACAGGAGGAGCTCCAGTTGTATCGCAGGTGGCAAAAGAGACAGGGGCGCTTTCCATAGGTGTTGTTACCAGGCCATTTTTGTTCGAAGGAAAACGCAGAATGAGCCAGGCAGAACAGGGTATAAGAGAATTAAAAGAGAAGGTAGACGCACTTATTGTTATTCCAAACGAAAAGCTTTTAGAAATAGTCGATGAGAACGTATCTTTTAAAGAGGCATTCAAGATTGCAGATGAAGTTGTAGGAAAGGCTGTCGAGGGTATTTCTGAGCTGATTAACTCAACGGGTCTCGTAAATGTTGATTTTGCCGATGTTAAAGCAGTTATGCAGAATGCCGGTTCAGCCCTTATGGGAATCGGACAGGCTGACGGTGAAAACCGTGCCGAGAAGGCAGCAAGAGCAGCGGTTAATTCTCCACTGCTTGATATCGATATTAAGGGATCGACAGGAATACTTTTAAATATTGTAGGAGACCCGAGCATGACGATGCATGAGGTCAATACTGCAGCCAAACTGATATCTTCTTCTGCACATGATGCTGCTAATATAATCTTTGGGGCAAATATCGATCCTAATGTTGAGGGAATAAGGGTTACCGTTATTGCAACAGGATTTGACTCAAGTTATGACGGAGTGTTAATTCCAGAATACAGCAGCTATAAAGAAAGGGAGGTCATTGACCAGATTGATTCGAGATTTGATGATAATACTGACGAAGGAGATGCAGTTTCTGATGCTGACAAAAAATCCAAGAAAATAAAAGATAAGGTTGACGAAGAAGACTTGTCTGAGTTTAATATCGATAATCTTAGAAAACAGGTGCATGAAATGGAATCTGGTGATTCAGAAAAAGATTCTAAGCCAGATAAAGAAACTAAAAAATCTGATGAAAATGATGGAAAGAAAGGAAAGAAGAAGGAATCTGAGACTAAGGAGGAAGGCAGTGAAGTCGGCGGAGGTGAAGAAGGAGATTCTAAATACGGAGGAAGCTTTTTTGACTTTCTTACCAACAGAAAGAAATGACTTGGAAAATCGAGACTTCATATATATTTTTCGCAATATTGTTAGCCTTGGCATTTGCTGCAACTGCTTTTTTATTCTGGCGTGCAGAGAGATTTGACACATACTACGAGAGCCGAAGCGGATTAAATACTCTAAACTCAGAGATTGAGTAGTGCCGGCTCATCTTTTCTTCTGAACCCAGTATACAAATGGGGATACTATAGCCGTTAATATGAATATGTACTGCCAGCGTGGGATGAAAAACAACAGAATAAACGCTGCAAGAGTTGTCACAGCCATTATCCCGTGAACCACATATTCTCTGTAAATTATAAAATCAGAATCATGATGTCCCTCTCTTGCATGCTTGTACATTGCAGAAGTGAAAGGCACGACGTAAAAGGCTCCATTCATCCTGTCGAAGATGTCGATTAAATAAACCGATATGGGTGTGAATACAAAGGCTCTAATTATGAATAACATCGAATTAACAGCTACTCCTATTTTATGCAGAATTTTTGATCTGCCTTTGTCTATTTGTATACCCACCATTATGGCTACTAATGATGATATAGCGATGGAAATGGACGTAATAGCACCAACCTTTTCGAATGACTCCAGGACAATAATGAGCATGATCGGCCAGAATACTGCATACAGGATGCTGTCTGAGGCTATCGAAGCCATTGCAATTGAATCGTTTTTGTATTTGGGATCTTTTATAAAGTTTAGGAGTGTGTAGTAGGCATTATGCTTCCCATGTGCATGTTCTGTGACAGATGATACTATCGGGATTGCTGATATCAGAATTACTATTATCCCAGTTGCAAACAATGCTTGAAATCCAAAAAGAGTCAATATGATACCTCCAGTTAAGGGTGCGATCGCAGCCGATGTGCTGTCGAATAAAATCTGAAATCCATATCTTTTGCCATAATGTCCGTCTTTAGTTCCCAGTTTCCTAATAAAAAACAGGTGGAATGGAAGCCAGTACATTATTATTGCTGCTGCAACAAGAAAGGATGCAAGGATAAGCATATGAGTCGATTTATCTGCTATGGATAAGCAGAGTAGTGAGAATGCAAGAACAACGTTTGATATGAAAATAGACCATTTTAAGTTTATTCTTCCAAAAATGATGTTAGTCAGCGGTTTTAGAAGAAGAAGAATGAATATTGACCTGAAAAAATAAAAGATCAAAACCCAAAGTATTCGGTTGATAAGGTCGTTGCTGTTTATTAACGGCAGGTTGGGAAGTTTGAGAATAAATATAGGGATAAAGACGCCTACTAAAGACTCAGCAAATGTTTTTATTGAATTGGCTATGTATATTGCACCCGCTTCGGGAATATGTGGATGTATATTTCTGAAAGACAATGAAGGGAACTTATGGTAATTCTGATTGAGCATTATCTGAAGTATACCCGGTAGCCGTCTTAAATCAATTAAAAATCCTCCTGAAACAGGTTTCATTAAATCAAGTAAAATCCTTCTGAACCTCTGTTACCTTTTCGACA
>MEVH01000024.1:4745-9884 GCA_001772665.1 candidate division WWE3 bacterium RIFCSPLOWO2_01_FULL_39_13 | reverse complement strand
CGCCGATGTTGTGTCTATATTTCCGCCGTTAACATTTACATCACCTGCAGTTGTTATATCTCCAGTTGAACCAACAACATCAAAGTTTGTTAAATCTATATTTGCTGTAGTTCCAATTATATTATTGTCGCCAATTGATAGAGCATTAGTAAAATCAGTATCTGTAATTGTTACTGCTGTTGTTCCAGAACCGCCAACCGTTACGTTTCCTGTGCTGTTAACTTGAAAAAGATCTCCAGTACCTACTGTAAATAACGCTGCAGGTGAGGTGTCACCAATTCCTAATCCAGTAGATGTAAGTCGCATCATTTCTGTATTATTTATTCTCCATGCATGATGAGAATATCCTTCGTAAAATTGTTGTTCAGGAACACTATTTTCAAGAGTATACGCAGAAAGGTCAGTTGTAAGTTTCAAATCCCAACCTTGACTTAAAGACTCAGACGCTCCTCCTGTATAACCAACAATATCAACATCAAGATATAATTGCATATGATCAAGGTCATCTACTCCAGGAGTGATAACCCAAACTTTTCTCCCAGTTGCTGTTACTTTATATGCACTAACAGCAGAGATTGGAAACAACCCTTTATTTCTCCAACCGTCGTTGTTCGCAAAAGTTGTAGCTGAGTATCCTGCAATTTCAACATCAAATATATTTCTGGTTGTTTCATAATTATATCCACGTACTCTCATAAGCACCATATCTGTTGGTGAAGCGGCATTTGAAGGTCCTTCAATCACAATATAATAACCAGCAAGGTTTGCAGTATCTATATGTACCATTGAAGCATTTTTTACTCTATAAAGATCTGTAGAATGTGGATCTTCTAAAACAATAGATTGCTCACTTTTAATATGATTATTTATACCTGTATAACCTGTTGTTGCACCAATAGAAAGCGTTGTTGCTGCTCCTGCAAAGTTAACTGTTGTTGCTGTTGTGTTTATTAAGTTAAATGTTGTTTGGGTTGTTGTAATATCTCCACCATTTACTGCTAGGTCTCCTGCAGTAGTAATACTTCCTGTTGATCCAACAACATCAAAATTTGTAAGGTCTATATTTGCGGTTGTCCCTGTTATTGTATTATCTCCAATAGATAATGAATTAGTAAAATCAGTATCTGTTATTGTAATTGCTGTTGTTCCAGAACCGGCGACCGTAACATTTCCAGTTGTATTTACCTGAAACAAATCTCCACTTCCAACAGTCAAAAGAGCAACTGGTGAGGTGTCTCCAATACCGACGTTGCCGTTACTGTCCAAAGTCATTTTGGGAGTACTCCAGTCGGTGGAACCAGATTTACTTGTATAGAAATACATTTCATGATTTTCAGTTGCACTGCTTCCTATAGTTCTCCAGTGACCTGCATAAAGTTTAAGGTCATTTCCATAAGTTCTTATCATACCATCATAATTATCTTGAATGCCAAACTCCAGACTTGCATAATTACTTGTTCCTCCTATCCTCAATCCTGCAGTTCCATCCGAACCACCAGCTCCAACATTCACATTAAGTAAAGTTTGTGGACTCGTCGTCCCAATGCCGACGTTGCCACCGTTTGCAATAAACAATCTTGCGTTTGTTGTATTATAAAATCCAAACTCTCCAGCACTAGTAGCTCCTGCAACAAATTTAAACATCGCATCCCCACCATTTACTGAAGTTGCTATGCCCATCTTGTATGCATTAGCATTATTACCATTTAGCTGAATCTTATCTGCAACACTGTCTGCAAATGAAAGTGGAAGACCTGGGCTCGTCGTCCCAATGCCGACATTGCCTGTTGATGGGGGAGATATTATTAAATTATTAGAGCTGTTTGTATAAATTTTTGCAACTTGGACTTCATCTTCCATATTAGTTGCACTGTAATTTCCTCCAACAAATAGAGGGCCGTTGTTTATCTTCTTAACACTTACATGATCCATTAAGGTTGTTGCATCGCTTGAAGCTCCATAGTTTATGAGAACAAGTACTCTAATGAATTTGGTACCAACTGGGAAATTTGGGTATGAAGTACCTTCTCCTGTAGTTGTAGCATTAAACCTGTGCCATAAACCATCAGCTGGTAGAGTATAACCTGATGCAGCAAAATAACAGAAAGTACCACATGGAGCCGTAGTAATAGCGACTTTGCTGGCATTATACGCAACATAACCAAAATATATAACACCGGGAGTTGCACCTGCTACTGTCTTTTGGAAAAATCCTTCAAGTTCGATTACGTCGTAGTCGGGATCGACTGGTATATAATCTGTAGATTCGACTGATGAAGAACCATCTGCTTGTGCAGAATAATTACCAGAATAAGAAGTAGTTGATATAGAGTCAAATCCGCTCCAACCCGGAGTGACACCTGCTTCAAAATCGCCGTTATAAAGCATATTATCAGCAGAAAGATTTAAATATCCGATTTGCGTGATGGCGCCATCTGTCGTTATCGATCCAATTCCTGTCATAACTCCTGTTGCATCTATATCCCAGTCTGATGAATTTATTGCAACTGTATTTGATCCACCACCAATTGATATGGCAGCATTAGTTGTACCTGTCCCTATATTTACTGCAAAGTTAGAAGATGCATTTAAATTAACAACAGCTCCTGTAATTGTCGCACCTAAACTTCCAGTTAAAAGACCATTCATAGTAACTGCTCCAATTCCAGTCATATCTCCAGTTGTTGATATATCCCAATCTGAGGAGTTTAAGAAAAGTGTGTCTCCATTATCGCCAATTGTCAGTGCCGCTGATGGATTAATATTTCCTCCTGTAATAACTAGATCAGTTAAAGTAATATCTCCAGTATCTAAAGCAACGCTAGAAGTTACTACCCCTCCAGCTTTAAATTCAATTAAATCAGGGCTTCCCTGATTATAAAAAATTCCCCAAGTTGGATATTGTCCAGAGACTGCCCATATAGTAGAATCTGGAGATCCTGTTTCAGCGCCATAAATTCCACTAGTTGCAACTACAGCACCTGAGACTGATAATGCTTGAGTTGGTGATGTATCACCAATTCCTACATTTCCGTTTTCAACAATCAATCCATAATTTGCAGTTGTTGCACCTGACGCTGAGAAATACCCTGCAATGTTAGTTCCAGATGTTACATTAGTATTGGTTACTGAGGAATATATTCCATATGCGGTATGTGCAAGTTGGGCATTTGCACCAGATCTTGCAATGTTTAATACTTTTGAAGATCCACTAGCTCCACCAGCTGTTGATGTTGAACCAAGTGAATATGCAGTTCCAGTAGTTAGTGCATTTGCAGAATATGTATATCCAGTTGTTGTAGTTCCTGTAAAGTTTTGTACCCATGTATATGCTCCTTGTTGAAGAGTAAGGTTTGTATCAAGATCTAGATCGGGTTCAAAATCAATAAAATCTAAACAATTTGAACATGTAAGATCTCCAGAGAAAGTACCATATATAGTTCCATCTACTTCTAAATCATTTTGTACATATACATCTCCTGCACCATTTGCATATGTAATTGTTGCATCAGACCCAACAACAAGATTTGCTGCTGGTGATGTGTCACCAATGCCGACGTTGCCGTCTCCTTTCAAAGTCAAGACATCGGTTGTTGCACCAACAGTTCAGTTATGGACAGCAAACGTCATGTAGTTGCTGGCCTGAGTTGAAGAATTGTAGGCTTTGATTTCATGCTCACGTAGAGTTGTGCCATCATTTCTGCCCAATATCAATTTACCCTCAACCTCATGCCCTGCCATTAAGCCAAAGAATGTGTTACCACGAACGTCCAATTTTTCTCTTGGCGTTGTAGTTCCAATCCCGACGTTCCCACCTGTTGGTTGGAGGTTCACATAACTTGTGGTTTTTGTAGCGCTTGATGTTCCCTGTAGAGTAAGGTTACCATTTGCAGCATCTGATCCATTTATTGTTGCATTATCTGCTGTAAATGTAAGAGTTGTTGCTCCTCCCCAAGCAACTGTCGCTGATGTTGTCATTGTTGCAAGAGAAGATGCGGTTAGTGTAGTTGTGCCAGATAGTGTAGTTGTTGTATTTGTTAATGTGGTTGTTGCTCCAAGAGTTAATCTGGTTGCAGCTGCTGAGTCTAATATATCATTGCCTCCTACTAGTATGTCTGCTCCACCAAAAGTTATCCTTCCATCTGTGTCATTATGTATTGTTTCTCCATTTTGTAGATTTATATCTGTAGTAACTCCAGTACTTGATATGTTTATTGCTGTGGTTGCGGCACCTGAAAGAGTAATGGCTGTACCTGTAGCATTGGTTGAAACATTTCCAGTAGAACTTACTTGGAAGTCGTCCCCATCTCCAACAGTCAAAAGAGCAGCTGGAGAAGTATCACCGATGCCGACGTTGCCGGTATATTGTATTCTCATCACTTCCCCATAAGTCGTATAATCACTAGCGTTGTGAGAGTAAAACACTAAATCCTTTTTGCCATAACTAGCGACGTTCAAAGCCTGAATCCCAAAACCCGCAGTTTGAGACTGCCCAACAAAATTTAACCTCATTGAGTTGCTATTTTGATTTGCAGCAGCATAATTTGCAGTTAAATAGACTTCTTTGGCTGTGTCCGTTGAAAAAATATCAAGGATTCCAGCAGGAGCCGTTGTCCCGATTCCTACATTTCCACTATCCAGGGCAATTGTTCTTTCTTCGTCATAGACATGCATTGAGTGGATTGTCCATCTTCCACCATACGGAGCAATTGATGGGTAGAGCGGCGTTTCTGTTGAGTATGTGCTGACATACTTTAAAATCCAGTTTCCATTATTTATTTTGTAGTAATAATCTGCACCCGTAGCCTTAAGAACAATTTTAACGCGTATCACATCGCCCCATGTAACACTCACCGTCTGAGACCTAGCGGTTCCATCTTCATAAATGTTGAGATTGAAGACACCACTAATAGGCTTGTCGAAGTACCACGCATAAGGAAGATGGCTGTAGTTTAAGCTGGCAAGAGAACTATCTCCCCATCCAATCATCACATGATCTGCTTGACTAGTAGAAACCCCAGCATTTGATGTATCCACCACCCATTCAAGGGTTCGGTCAGCATAGCGGGCATAGCTGCTATCGCTGACAAATCCACCTGTCCAAGCACTAGAAGTATTATTGAAAATAAACTTGCCATC
>MEVH01000024.1:438-4629 GCA_001772665.1 candidate division WWE3 bacterium RIFCSPLOWO2_01_FULL_39_13 | reverse complement strand
GAAGTATCCTGCAATATTTGTTCCTGACGTTACATTTGTATTTGTAACTGTAGAATATATTCCATATGCAGTGTGTGCTGTATTTGCATTTGCACCTGACCTTGCAATATTTAATACTTTTGAAGAACCAGATGCACCACCAGCTGTAGACGTTGAACCAAGAGAGACAGCTGTTCCTGTAGTTAAAGAATTTGCAGAATATGTATATCCTGTACCTGTTGTTCCTGTATAATCTTGTGCCCAAGTATACGTTGTTTGGTTAAGAGTAAGATTTGCATCTAAATCTAGTGTGTCTTCAAAGTCAATAAAATCAAGACTATCTGCTGTTATTGAATCTGAACATGATTGCCATTCAAAATCACCAGTAGTTGATTCATATGTGAAACATTCCTCATCTGCCGCAGTATCTACTACTTTAAGATCTGCTTCTGCAATAGTCCCATCTGCAATGTCTGCACTTTCTATATTCGTAATCGAATTTCCTGTTCCATTTGCATCAAATGAGACATTTGTAATCGCTCCTGTTGCATCTATATCCCAGTCTGATGAATTTATTGCAACTGTATTTGATCCACCACCAATTGATATTGCTGCATTTGTTGTACCAGTTCCAATATTTACTGCAAAGTTTGAAGATGCATTTAAATTAACAACAGCTCCTGTAATTGTTGCACCTAAACTTCCAGTTAAAAGACCATTCATAGTAACTGCTCCAATTCCAGTCATATCTCCAGTTGTAGAGATATCCCAATCTGAGGAGTTTAAATACAAAGTATCTCCGTTGTCTCCAAGAGTTAGTGCCGCAGATGGATTTATGTTTCCTCCAGCAATTGCAATATCACCTGCTAGATATAAATCTCCAGATTGTGAAATATAAAAATTAGTATCTGTTGGATCTTTATGTTCAAGGGCATAAATTGAAACAGCAGTATTATCTGTTCCATCTAATGCAGGTGCTGTAATTGCTATACTTGCAACATGTGTTCGGTGTGTTTTTGTAGTAGTGCTAATAGAATAGTCAGTAACCTTTGCCCAAATACTTGTTGTAGCTGAATTATTTAATCTGTAAATTGGTATTCTTAGATTTGTTCCAGTCCATTCAGGATCGCCAATAGTATAATTATCTCTTATTGCACCTGAAGCTGTTCTTATTTGTCTGTAATAACTAGTTACAGAACCAGCGCTAAGATAAAATGCATAATCTGCTATTATAAGACCTGTTGAGTTTCCACTGCTCCAACCTCCACTTAATTCAACAGAAAAAGAGTAAATCTCAGTATTATCTGTACCAAAATCAATATATGCCGTTGCTCTGTTTGCTCCGTTTGTAGGCCAAGCACCAGTTATACCTTCCCATACTGAATACGTACCACTAGACTCAGAGATTTTTCCTGCAACTGCCAAGTTATCATCTAAATATATTGTGTCATCGAAAGTTACTTGATTACTATTAGAAGTAATTCTTAAATCACCTGATAAATCATCAATAGTATGTGCCACACCATCGATGGCTGCAATAATTCCTGATGAATTAACCTGAAACAAATCACCACTTCCAACTGTAAATAAAGCAGCTGGAGATGTATCTCCTATACCGACGTTGCCGTCGTGTAGTATTCTCATTCTTTCAACATAAGTAGCGTCAGTGCTTCCATTTGCACTGTCAACTGCAGTAGTAAAGAAAACTATTTTTCCAGATCCATCTACTGCATTATCTGCTCCTTGAGCGGCGATTTGCAATCCCCCTGCACTAAGAATTCCGGAATTATTTCCCGCATGCAATATTACTCCTCGGAGGTTTGGGTAAGAGCTATGATATCTCAAACCAAGACCAACAGCTGTTGCTTCTGAATTTATTGTAAGCTTGTCTATTGGTGCTGTTGTCCCAATCCCAACATTTCCAGCGTTAACAATCAATCCATAATTGTTAGTAGCTCCACTTGCTGAAAAGTATCCACCAATATTAGTTGATGTAGTTCCTGTATTTGTAACAGCAGAGTAGAGGCCATATGCAGTGTGAGATGCATTAGAGTTTGTTCCAGATCTTGCAATGTTTAATACTTTTGAAACACCACTTGCTCCTCCTGCCGTTGAAGTTGATCCAAGAGATACTGCTGTTCCTGTAGTTAGAGCATTTGCAGAATATGTATAGCCTGTACCTGTTGTTCCTGTGTAATCTTGTGCCCAAGTATATGTTGTTTGGTTAAGAGTAAGATTTGCATCAAGATCAAGTGTGTCTTCAAAATCAATAAAATCTATACAATCAGTACAAGTTAAATCTCCAGATACCGCTCCATATATTGTTCCATCTACTTCTAAATCATTTTGCACATATACATCACCTGCTCCATTTGCATATGTAATAGTTGCATCAGATCCAACAACAAGATTTGCAGCAGGAGAAGTATCTCCTATGCCGACACTGCCATCAGTTTTAATTGTAACTTTTTCTGCTCCACCAGCATAAAGAGATAAATCCTTTGTTGATAATCCTCCAATAATTGCTTTTCCTGTATCCCATGACAATAATCCATAATCATTTGAAGAACCCCATTGCAATACACCATCATCTCGAACTGTAAATCTAGACGCGCTACCGGTTTGCAAGTCTAGTAAATAACTAGTACCAGGGCTAGCTGTATCTGTCTTACTTATAAGTAGTCCTGTATCGTTTCCACTAGTTGCTTTGTTTGTTGTGTAGTTAAGCTCATATGCAATTTCATTACCAGTTGCAGCACTTAGGGTTGTTACAGCATCAATACGAGAGGAAGGACTCGTCGTCCCGATGCCGACGTTTCCGTCCGTATCTATCCTCATTCTTTCAGCAGCATTAACCGCAAAAGTCATCGCGTTAGGAGTATGGTCATAAAAAATATAACCCACATCAGCATCGCTCTCATCTCCAAAGTTAATAAGGGTTCCATAACCTGAAGGAGACAGAAAGCTTAGCGATGAATAATCATCGTCCTCAATTACCATATCTGTCTGGCTTACTGGAGTTCCTTGTCCACTTGCTCCCGCGTAGAGATGTAATAAATCAACTGGTGTAGTTGTCCCGATGCCGACGTTGCCACTTGTTGGTGTAATAGTCAATGCTTGCGTTGTGCTGTTTACCATAAATGTAAGACTGTCAGAAGAGTTTACACTTCTCACCACGGCGCCCCCATACGTGGTATCCCAACCGAATAAAGTACCATAGGCGCCATCTGAACGATTTGTGCCATAGTATGACCGGTTTCCTCCAGCACTAATTTGCACTGGCACATTAGAGTCAACAAGAGAACCAGCACCGATAGCTAGTTTTGTAAGTGGCGCCGTTGTTCCTATTCCGACGTCTCCGTTTTCAACGATTAATCCATAATTTGCAGTGGTAGCACCAGATGCTGAGAAGTACCCTGCAATGTTAGTTCCAGATGTTACATTAGTATTGGTTACTGCTGAATATATTCCATATGCAGTGTGAGCAAGTTGTGCATTTGCACCAGATCTTGCAATATTTAATACTTTTGAAGATCCACTAGCTCCTCCTGCTGTTGATGTTGATGTTAAAGATACAGCAGTTCCTGTTGTTAGAGAGTTTGCAGAATATGTGTACCCAGTTGTTGTACCTGTAAAGTTTTGCACCCATGTATAAGCTCCTTGATTAAGTATTAGATTTGCATCAAGATCAAGTGTGTCTTCAAATTGAACAAAATCAAGAGAGTCTGCAGATACTCCAGTTGCGCCACAGTTTCCCGTATCAAGACAAACAGTTCCTGTTTCATTAGTGAATGTAATTGTTTTATTTGAAACGGTTGGGTCTGTAATTGCAAAAGTTGTTGTGATGTTATTATCTGTAGTTCCTTCAAAAACAAGAGGAGAGCCACCTAATATTTGTGCAGACGAAACAGTAATATTCCCATTTGCGGTTAAAGCTCCATCAAGTGTTGTAGCTCCGTCAACTTCTAAAGTTCCTTCAATATATGCATCTTCACCACCGAGAGTCACCCCTGGCGTACCATTTCCGACTTTTAAATTTCCAGTTAGTACGTTAAATAGAGCAGTACCTGAACCTGTTGTAGCTGTAATATTTCCACTTTCAGTTGCTGTTAAAGCTACATCACCAGTTCCTGCAGATTGTACTGTAATTGTTCCAGTTGAAGAAAGTGTAAAATTTGTGCTTGCCCAGCTATTTCTAATTCCTGCAGCAGA
>MEVH01000024.1:0-418 GCA_001772665.1 candidate division WWE3 bacterium RIFCSPLOWO2_01_FULL_39_13 | reverse complement strand
CATCGCTATTTATATATGGAATATTTGAAAAACCTGTTCCTGGTGGAAATCCTTTTAAAGTTTCTGCATTAATTGCATAACCAACATTTGCTATTTGTTGACGTGGTGTTGCTTCAGAATCAGATCCTACTGTAACTCCTAAATATACATTTGGCCAATCAGAGAAAATATTTTCAGGAATTTCTGTTCCACAAACATCTTGAGGCGGGGTAGGAGAATAGCTGGATCCACCAATCAAAACATCAAATACGCCGTCCTGATCTGGAGTTAATGAACACGCTGTTGAATCATAAAGATTTGTTCCTGCGGTTGATGCATTATAAAGTTTAAACTTCAAATTTGTCGCGGTTGTTATTGGGTTTCCTAGACTGTCAGTAAGCCTTCCTTGAAAAGATAATACTTCCTTGAAAAGATAATA
>MEVH01000023.1 GCA_001772665.1 candidate division WWE3 bacterium RIFCSPLOWO2_01_FULL_39_13 | reverse complement strand
TATTTTCTAACTACGCACATTTTAAAAGTATATTTAACAGGATGTATTGGAATCTGAAAAACAAATTGTGGACGTGAAAGTACTACGTCTAATTCAGGACGAGAAAATGAACTCTTTAATCCGGCAATTTCTGCCTGCAAACTGTCAAATGGAGTTCCTAATATGTAATTAGCAGAGCAAATTACTCGGTTTCCTTTTGTGAGTGCCAGAAGAACTGTTTGAGGGTAACCATCTGCGTCATCGGGCATTACGCCAAACCCGACAATAGAATCTCTTATCAGCTTAGACGATTGATCTCTTTCATCGATTGTAAATAATCCTAGTGCTACAGGGTTTAGACCCGCCTGTGTTATTAGTGTTAAATCAATCGGAATGAACTTTTCTATGGCAGGAAATCCCAAATCCGTTGCTTGTTTTGGTAAGCCATATAATTTTATCGATGAATTGGGAAATGTAATCAACGGGATATCATTGCCTCTATCGCTAATCGAATATTCCAATAGTGGTGGTCCTGCTGCATCATCTGCAGAGCCTTGTATAGCTGTACTCATATTGCCCATAGTATAAATTATTTTTGTGTAAACCGCAACTTTTTGGACTGGTTATGGGTATTATAAAATTCCCCTGCTGCTGTACTGATTAGAGGAATATAATCCTAAACCACATATCTGGGTAGAAGACAGGGGAGTAAAAATCCCCGAATCTTCAATTCAAATCACCCCACGGGTAGGTATAGATTATGCAATAAATTCGGAAAACTGGCCGTGGAGGTTTTTGCTTAAAAGCTGATAAAGAATATCCCTGGATTGGTAAACCTTGCAGACGGGCCATGGGATATAATGTGTCTTGTGGATAATGGTAAAGATCATCCTGAAGCAAAATATGGGGAAGAATCTCGGTCAGCAAGCTGGAAAGGTAGTTTCAGCCCTAAATCGGTTGCTCGGATGGTTCTGACCGAAGAAGATAATTATTATCTTGAGTATACCTTGGCCAATAGATATTCTGATTTAAATACAAAGGAATTTGACATATTACGAAAGGCTTTTGATTTATTCTTTGAAATAGCGATTACCGGGTCTGAGGAAGCAAATGACGTTTACTGCAATTATGCTAAGAGCAATCCTTTTTTACAAGAGGAAGATGAGGAGGGTAATAGTCTATTAGGTGATTTAAAACGATTTGTTAATAGCGAAATTTTACCAGTACTAGAGAGCCATGGAGCGATTCAGTGGGCTTATGAGATACCTGTGATAAAAACCGTAGATGATATCAAGTCTTTGCCTCCAAATATTGTTGCAGTGCATTTAGCATCTTCAAGTGTATTAAGTAAGACCGGTATGAGAGAATTGATCAAAAGATGTCCTTTTCTCAGATTGGTGCAATTACGTCCTGTCTTCAGGAGGATATTTAGTAAAGCCTCAGGTAGAGTATTAGAAGACAGCGGAGTAAAGCTGGTACATAGATCTAGAAGGCCTAATTACTATAAGCGTTTCGAGTTTAATAGAATGTACTTTGATCGTGACAAACGCCCTTGGTTAGAGAGGATGGAAACTGCAGGGTTGCCTGAATTTTTAGTTGCAAAGTACTACTGTAGTAGAAGTGATATCACGATGGAAGAAACTGCAGCATATTTTAATCTGTCCTTAGAGAAAGCAAGGCGCTTATGGAATACATTTTGTATCTGGATGGGATACCAGCCTCCCCGTTGTTATAGTACGAGATATAATTTAGATCTTGAAGGAAAATTATTGTCTAGAGAAAGAAATGTTGGAAAATAAGACAGTAAGATTTAAAGAGGACTCGTTGAAATTAAAGGATATTCAATTCATTAAACCATTCAAGCCAGACCGGCTCAAGACCTGGAGACTCTTGCCACTTTTTTTCAGGGATTTCGCCATTTAAATATTTTTTAGTTCTTTGAGTCAGAACCCTTATCTGGTCGATAGAAAACCACCCTGCCTGTTTTGTTTCGTCCTCGCTTCGTTTTATTTCTCCCTTTGTCTCAACCTGGTATATTTTCCAGTAGTGCCAGCTACCGCCAGGCCGTCTACAAATATTCTCCTTTCTTCCTTCAGTGATAAGTTTCAAGTTTGTTACCTCAAATCCTACTTCTTCTTGAACTTCTTCTTTTGCAGCGTCCTCGAAACTTCCATGATCGTCTACGTGCCCTGCCGGAACCGCGAAACCGAATGGAAATTTCATACGTTCAATTAAAAGTAATTTATCGTCTTTCCATATAAGCATCCCAACGCTTTTGTTATCACAGTTTTTGATTTTTACTTCTTGCTCTTTCGATTCAGTCATCTTTGATCCTCTTGAGGTTTCCATTAAGTGATATCGGTTGCATAGCAACAAGTTCTTGGTAGAAAATAGGGAGATTTTCTGGAATATCGTTTAGTGTATAAATCCTTTTATTCAAGACATAAGCATATCCCATTTCAAGAAAGCTGTTGCCGCCGATGTAATTTTTTATTCCGCTTTTATTCTTGTTTATAACTAAAATAGCATCACTCCTTTTTATTTCGTTATAGTGCTTTTTTATGAGATTGTTATCAATTTTTCTTTTAGCACCCTCAACTGTCCCCCAACCCTTTGCTAGTTTCTTTAGCTTGCCTTTACAGTATTCCTCAGTGCCTTCAGGAAGAATAATCTTGTGACCTCTCTTTTCAAGAAGTTGCTTAGTATTAAGCATATCCTGAGCGAAAGCCATTGAGCCACAAATTACAATTTTCATTTTAGTTTGTTTATTAATTGGGTTGGCGATTTTACAATTTCATCTATTAAAACATTTCGACACGGTTCTTCGTTGTCTTCTTCCAGGGCAAAGATTGGTTTTCCTAAGACAGTGGCTGCTCCAAGCTCCATTGTTGTTGAGTTCCCAATATATCCACCCTTATTATATATGAAAACTATCTCAGCTTTTTTGATATATTCGAGGTGATGTAAAGTAAGTCCAATAAAAGCGTACCTTTTCAAATCAGACGGAAGCGTATCTATCTGACGGTTAGTATTTAATATAGGGGGAAATACCAGAACGCCCTTCTTTCTTAATGCTTTTTCAAATTCAACGATTTCTTTTTTGAATTTTCTGCTTCCGCAAATTACTACACTTTTCATTTTCTATATTTTAGCAGAATCTAGGGTATTCTAAAACGAAATGCACCACTTAAGAGAAAACTGTCATGTTACATAATTGGGAGATTTGGGAATTATATAAATGCTGCATAGGCCCTGCTTTGTTGTTCATTTTGTTCGTACTTTAATTGGTGATAGAATTTACATCGTGAAAAAGAAATCCACTACATATGCATTTATTGATGCATCTAATATTATCTACGGAACACAAAACGAAGGATGGAAGGTGGATTTTAAAAAGCTATATAAATACCTCACAGAAAGGTATAAATGTTCAAAGATTTACTACTTCGCCGGCTTAGAAAACAAAAACACAAAACAGCAAAAGTTTTACAAGTTATTGAGTAAAATTGGATATGATCTGATTTTAAAGAAGGTAAAGATTTATATCCAGCCTGACGGGACTAAGGTTAGAAAGGCTAACTGTGATGTTGATTTGACTTTTTATGCTATGAAGGATATTGATAGGTTCAATAGGGTTCTATTCTTGTCAGGAGACGGCGACTTTGAGATTCTTATTAGACATTTTCTGTTCCTGAAGAAAGGTGTATTTGTCTTAGCTAATTCAAAAAGGACTGCACGTGAGATTAAACAACTCAAAAATATTCAATTTAATGATCTTGGAGTTCTAAAAGGTACACTTGAGTTAGACCAACAAAAAAGGCGGAGATTACGAACATCGCCGCCTCATGTTTTATAGCTGTATGGTACTGTAACAGGGTCAAAAAGTCAAAGTTACGAGTTGTATGCTAAACTTTGGTTGTTTTCTGCTTCTGCCACATAGACAGTCGTTTCTCCCTAGTGATTGCTGTATAATAGCATAATTGTTTGTCGTTTTCAATGCTCGAAAGGAGGGGTTGGGATATGAACCTATCAGTCGGTATCGTTGGGCTTCCTAATGTCGGCAAGTCGACATTGTTTAATGCTTTTTTAAAACGGCAGCAGGCGCTGACGGCAAATTATCCTTTTGCAACGATTGATCCTAACATAGGAGTAGTTGATGTTATTGATAAAAGGCTTGATAAACTAGCTGATTTGTATGAAAAGGAGAAGGGGAAGACTCCGCCGATCGTCTACTCCAATGTAGAGTTTGTCGATATAGCAGGTCTTGTTCAGAGGGCACATCAGGGCGAAGGGCTTGGCAACAAGTTTCTGGCAAACATCAGAAATGTTGACCTTATCATCCAGGTAGTCCGAGATTTTCCTGATGAAGCAATTATTCGAGAGCACAGCAAAGATCCAAAGACAGATATTGAAATAATCAACACTGAACTGATATTTAAAGATGTTGAGACAATGACAAGAAAGATATCAGAGATAAAGGGCGACACATCGAAAAAAGAGGAATTTGTTCTTTACAATACATATCTTGCGCATCTTGGGCAAAATAATTTTGTGTATGAGCTTAGAAAGAAAATAGACTCGACAGACTATGACAAATATATTGCTCCATTAAATCTGCTCACTGACAAAAAAATGATTTATGTTTTTAATGTTAATGAATCAGATGCCCGCATGAGATTCAGCCCTGTATTTGATTACAAAAGATTTCACGCGGTTTATGTCAGTGCAAAACTCGAGTCAGAATTATCCATTCTTTCTGAAGAAGACAAAGCCAGCTATCTGAATGATCTGAAACTGCCTTATCCAATTTTAGACAGGCTTATAAGACTCTGCTTTGATGAGCTCAATCTTATTAGCTTTTTAACTGTCGGCGATATAGAAGTGAAATCATGGACAATAAAAAATGGAGATTCCGCTCTTACAGCTGCCGGCACTATCCACTCTGATTTCATGGATAATTTCATTAAAGCAGAAGTTATTTCTTATAAAGATTATGCAGAGTATGGATCGAAGCTGAAATGTAAAGAATTGGGCAAAATGAGATTCGAAGGCAAAGACTATATCGTACAAGATGGAGACATCATAGAATTTAAAATCGGATCAGGCAGATGATCGTCAATAACCCCTAGGGTTGTCTGTGAATTGCTCGTGCGTCGTATTAGATCATAATTCGATGTCATCGAAAACCCTGTTTTTCTTACCCTGTTAGATCATATTGTTTGTCATCCAAACTATGAACTAGGTCTTTCAGTTTCTTGTCCAGTTTTGTATTCAATTCAACCAGATTAAGTCCATTATACATTGTCCTCAGCTGCCCTTTTGTCTCTTTATCAAGATGTCTGTTTAGCATTAATCTTCTGTATGGCGTCTTCGGTTTGCTATGGATCCTTTTAATAGTTTTTCCATCCGCTCGTTTAACTTTAAATTTGAGTTTTGCAGATGCACTGAAAAAGTTGTCAATTAAATCTGCAATGTCATAAACTTCGTTTAGAAGATTAACCTGTTCCTTTTTGTCAAACCTGTAATACCCAACAAGTTTTCTGATCTTGTCATCGTTCTTTTGTTCGACATGCGGGTTGTCATTCTTCTCATACGGTCTTGATCTGGATATTGAGAATTTCATTGGATTAACTGCCATATCGTCATTTTCTGCATACAGGTGTTTTAATATGGTTCTGGCATTATCTGGATGAAACTTTCTTGGAATATGATAAATTTTTGACAAAGCTTTAGAGTGTATATATTCAACACTGGATAAGCTTTTGTTAAGTGAGGCTGCTCTGGAGATCCAGCCCGTTGCAATATCTACATAATTGCCACTTATGGCAAAAGATCCTCTAGCGCTGCCTCCGTTATGTTCAACATAATCAATCTCCAGGTTGCCTGGTCTTTTTGTCTGTCTGGAGAAATCAGCTTCAACCGGCACCAGAGAATATATCCCTTCAGCTTTTTTAGACTTGGATCTTTTTTCTTTTGGAAAGTCTGCAATGATTCGTTTGCATGAAATCAGACTAATATTTTTGACTTTATCAATTTCCTCTTTGTTGTAGAAGTCTAAATTATCAGTATGTTTTTGAAGCTGTTTTATGTACACCCGAAGCTGAGGGTAAAGTCGTTCAGCACAAATATCCCGACCCTGCTTCCAACATAATTTTAGAATGAATTTGTGTCTGTTAGTGAAGATTCTTTTTGGACCACGTTTCTTTTGATATCTATTCACTTTGAGAACTCCTGGATAAACAGCCCTTCGTACTCTTCTGATTCTTTGTGCTGCAGTATTACGTTTAACATATGCTAAGTTGCAATACTCATCCAACAAATTAGACTTTTCTTTTTTGTTTGCTTTCGCATATTGCTTAGCAAATTTTTGTGTTAACTCCATATCGAAATCTTTCATGGTAACCTCCTGAATTAAATGAAATAGTTAATTCAAGAAGGGTACCAGCAAAACTATTTCGATGACATTGAATTATGATCTAACAGGGTGGTCTACGATGACATTTAATATGATCTAA
>MEVH01000022.1:51853-65278 GCA_001772665.1 candidate division WWE3 bacterium RIFCSPLOWO2_01_FULL_39_13 | reverse complement strand
ACAGGGTGGTCTACGATGACATTTAATATGATCTAACTCGTGCGTTTGTCAAGAAATGTGTTTAATGCTATCATTTTCGCTGTTATGAAAAAGTATGAATTGATGGTTATTTATGAACCGGCGCTGAAAGAGGAAGGTGTAAAAAAAGAAATCTCTCTTCTAAAAGAAAAAATAAGCAGCCTGAAAGCTTCGATTGTAAAAGAAGATTACTGGGGAATAAAAGATCTGGCCTATGAAATGGAAAAAAACACCTCCGGATATTACAATCTACTTCACGTAGAATTGAATCCTGACCAAATTAATGAAATAACATTGTTTCTTAGACGTCATAAATCAGGTGTTTTAAGATTTTTGTTAACTGAAATTTAGAATCTGGTCTCGGGCTGTTAATAGTTTTGTTCGAGACCTTTTATTTTTAAGTGGTAAATTAAGATAAGTGAATAGTTAATAAAGGAGAAATATGGCATCAAGGTCATTAAATAAAGCACAATTGATAGGAAATCTAACAAGAGATCCTGAAATGAGGTACACAGCATCAGGAACTGCAGTAACCTCGTTTGCTGTGGCAACAAATCGTACCTATACCGATTCAAGCGGAAAAACCGTCGAAAGCGCCGAATTTACAAACATAGTTGCATGGGCAAAACTGGCAGAAATCTGTTCTCAGCTTTTGAAAAAAGGGATGAAGGTTTTCATTGAGGGGCGCCTTCAGACATCAAAATGGGATGATAAAGAAACAGGGAAGACCGTTTACAAAACAGAGGTTGTTGCAGCTGATATGATAATATTATCGCCATCAGGTGCTGGCAGAGGCGACCGGCCAGAAACCGCACGCGCTGAGACACCGGCTGAGCCTCTTGCAACCTCAGAAGATGTAGTAGACCTTGATCTGGACGATCTTGATTTGGGTGCCGAGACACCTGCTAAGTCTGACAGTAAAGATAGAGATTCTGATTCAGGTGCAGATACAGGCAAGAATGATGAAAAAAAGGACACAAAGAGGGACGCAGAAAAATCAGAGAAGCCGGAGGATTCTGAAAAGGCAGGGGATAATGATCCTCCGTTTTAAGTTTTCGTAAAAAGTAAATACAAATGCCAAAGAAAAAGAAAAAGCCGGCAAAGCCGGCACCAAGAAGATTACGTTTAGCAAAAAAGGTCTTTCTTAAAGATATTGATTATAAGAATATTGAGGTAATTAAACAGTTTTTAAGCCCAAGGTTTAAAATTCTTCCGCGAAAAGTCACAGGGTTAAATGCTAAAATGCAGACTCAACTTAAGCTCGAGCTGAAAAAAGCCAGGATTATGGGACTTTTGCCTTTTACAGACAGGCATATTTTAAGGTAGAATCCAGTTATGCTCCTGTCTGTTTTCGCCACCAGCCATTACCTCAACGTAGTCAGCTTTGACCCATTGACATCGAAATTTTCAGGACAGAAGCTGATTAAAATTCCGTTTGATGCTGATAATACCCGTCCACCAATATCAAATGAAATATTAGCCGGCCTGCTTGCAGAATATGATAAATCTGATTTAGTAGTTTCCACTGATTTAGATCAGATATATGATCTCAACGAGACCTATTCAATAGCGGATATATCGTCAAAGATCCCTTTTGTTATAGCAGTACTCAATCATTACGAGTCCAATTTGTACCAGAAACTCGATGAAACTTCAGCTGCAAAATTTCTTAATGCAGAAAAATACCACATCCCGATTTTGTTTGACACCAAAAAAAAGCTCGACGAACTTGAAATCGAACACATTATGCCCGCAATGATCAGCGGTCTTATAGACTCAAAAAGCATTGTGTTTTCAACTGTTGAAGTTTCTAAGCCCGATCAAAAAGAATATCTTGGCGGGCTGATAAAAGTCTTTGCGAGGGCAGTTCCAATTGCCGGAATCTGGCGGTTTCTACTAGATACGAATTTTGATATCGTCCCCCAGATTTTAGCTCTGCTTCATTCAGACAAACCAGTCGAAGGGAATTTAGGTCTTGAAGAATCTTGTATAAGCGCAGTTTTGGTCTCTGCTCCCGGGGTTGCCGAGGTGGAAATATCTACAAAGGAGAGTGAAAAAAAGAAGGTCGTTCTTGAAGAAAATCTTATTAATGAGATTAAGCTTGATGAAGGCAAAACGGCTGAATTTCGGTGGAAATCTTCTAAATCAAAGTATAAAGGGCCGATATCAGGAAGCAGTCTTGGAATTTTGTTTGACAATAGAGAGTTGAATGCAAAAAATTAACAAAGTATTGACAATAGAAAACAAAGTTTTATTTAAAGAAGAAAATTTTTATTCTCTAAGTATCCCGCGGGGGCTAGAGATTTTAGTAAAGGCCGGCGATATAGTGACAGAAAATCAACCGCTGGTGAAAGCAAAAGAAACAGAAAATGTTATTGAGGCTGGATATGAAGGAATTCCATCTGTGACGGTTGGGGATAATGTCCAAAAAGATGATGTAATATCAGTAAAAGGAAAAATAATTCCTAAAAAAATACTCAGCCCGTGTACCGGGAAGGTTGTAAAGATTACAGATACCTCCATCAATATAGAAATTAAGCCTGAATTGGCAAAAAAGAGCATCGAAGTTGTGTCTCCTTTTAACTGCATAATTGATAAAGTCTCGGACAATAGAATTATGCTGAAATTTTCAGCACTTACGCTGAATTTATTTGATTCTAAGGGAGAAGGCGCAGCAGGCAGAGTTGTTTATCTTCCTGTTAAAAATATAAAGGCTGGCAAAATCCCTGAAGACCTAGTGAAAGATGCAATTGTGATAACAGATAAAATCACAATGGATACATATCCTCTTTTAACAACACTTGGAGCAAAAGGGGTAATTACAAACTCAATTGACTATTATCTTTACCGGGATATGATAATTCTTGCTGTGCCAGTGGGAATAATCTCTGGATTCGGGCTGCTTGATGAAGATTCAACGCTTGTGAAATATTTCAGCGGAATAAGTATGAACGTCGCTTTTTCTAATACCGCAGCAACCAAATTCGCTTCAGGTAAGAGGCTTGCATGGTTTGATACCATATATAGTAGACTTCTGATCCCAGAAGAGAAAGCGCCTGTGTGGGCAGGTGCATATAAATTTGATTTGGGAAAGGCAAAAATTTCATAATGAGTCTTTTTAAGCATATACAAACTATTATTGCCTCTGTTCTTCTTGTTATTCTTGGATCCTTCGGCGGGTATTATTTCGGTGTCAGAGGGTACGAGGTAAATCTTAAAAAAGATGTCAGGCAGATTGAAATTATTAACAAAGAGGCAGAGCTTCCTAAAAGTGTTGACTTTTCAAGATTCTGGACAGTCTGGGATGATGTGAACCAGTCTCATATTTCCCATCCGTTTGACCCAAATGAACTTGTGTCCGGTGCAATAAAGGGTATGGTTGAGGCAATAGGAGATCCCTATACTTCGTATCTAGATACCCAGCAGAATATAGAAATTACGGCTTCGCTTAACGGTGAGTATGAAGGAATCGGCGCCCAGCTTGGCTTTGACGAAGAAAGCCGTCTCATAATCGTTGCGCCACTTGACGGATCTCCGGCTTATTTTATCGGCATCAAGGCGGGCGATAGGATTTTGCAGATAGAAGGCGAAGACACAACAGGGATATCTATCGAAGAAGCAGTTAATAAAATTAGAGGGAAGGCAGGCACAGTCAGTACATTGACTCTTTTTAGAAAAGGAACAAGTGATCCTTTTGAAATAAAAATCACCCGGGATAAAATAAAGGTTGACAGCGTAACGTGGGAAGACAAAGGTGATGGAATTGCCTATATACGCCTGTCGCGTTTTGGCGATACAACAAATCAGGAATGGGCTAAAGTTGCAAATGAAATAGTCCAGCAGATGCCGAATCTTAAAGGGATTGTTTTGGATGTACGGAACAACCCCGGCGGGTATCTTGAAAGCGCGGTTTATGTCGGATCTGAATTTGTAAGCAAGGGAGTTGTAGTAAAAGAAAGCTTTTCAGATGGAACAATGAATGAGTTTCAAGTGGATCATGCGGGTCTTTTTACCGATAATAAGCTTCTAGTTGCTGTTTTAATAAACGAAGGATCCGCCTCTGCTTCAGAAATTGTCGCCGGATCTTTGAAAGAATCGCGTGGGGCACTTCTTGTCGGTGCAAGGTCGTTTGGCAAAGGTACTGTCCAAAAATCTGAAGAGTATACTGATGGTGCAGCTTTGCATGTGACCATAGCCAAATGGCTAACTCCTAAAGGAAACTGGGTAGACAAGCACAACAGTAAGTTTGCAGACAGTGTTTACAACACTAAAGACGAGAACGGAAAAGAGATTATAGGAGGCCTAAAGCCCGACTACGAAGTCAATTTTACAGACGAGGATATAACCGCAGAGAAAGACGTTCAGCTAGAAAAGGCGATAGAAGTCCTGCGCCCTGTGCTAGAATAAAATTTGTCATGAACGATATAAAAAAATTTGTTAGTGTTATTTTAATAGTTGGTGCAGTTTATCTTGGATATTACTACCAGGACAGTATTGTTGACTTTGCCAAAAATCCTGTTGATTCTCTTTTGAAAAAGAACTCCGTATCCGAGCCCTCCACAAATGCAATATCTCCAGAAAAAGTCAAGGTCGAAGTCATAGAAGAAGAGGATGCTGTTATTAAAGTTGTTAGAGATTCTTTGCCGGCGGTAGTTTCTGTTGTCAAAAAGTCCTCTTACTACGATCCTTTTAATGGTCCTACTCAGTCTGAAGATTCAATCGGAACTGGGTTTATTGTTGATGGAAAGTCTGGTATTGTCCTTACCAATAAGCATGTTATATCAGATCAGGGGGCATATTCAGTTGTTATTGGCGAAAACGATGATGTTTATGAAGTTAAAGAAATTCACGCCGATACGCTTAACGATTTTGCAATTTTGACGATTGATACTCAGGGCAAAACGCTTCCTCAGCTTGATCTTGGGAATTCAGACAACATTCAAGTCGGGCAGACTGTTGTTGCTATAGGAAATGCTCTCGGCCAGTTTGGAAACAGTGTTACTAAAGGAGTCATTTCGGGGTTAGGCAGGGGTATTTATGCACAGACAGGGCTTTACGGTCCGGTTGAATCACTTCCTAATGTCATACAGACCGATGCTGCGCTTAATCCTGGAAATTCGGGTGGTCCGCTTTTAAATCTTAAGGGTCAGGTTATAGGAATAAATGTTGCAATTTCGCAGGGAGCGCAAAATATAGGTTTTTCGATTCCTATAAATGCTTTCAAGCCGGTTCTTGAAGATTTTAAGACAACCGGAAAGATTTCCCGACCGTTTCTTGGAGTTGAATATACGCAGATTACAAAAGATATAGCAGAGGCGAGGACACTTCCTATAGGGGCATTTATTCAGTCTGTCGTTGGGGGCTCTCCCGCAGACAAGGCAGGGATCAAGCAGGGTGATATCGTTCTGAAAATTGATGGAATAAGACTTGATGATGATAACACCTTGTCCAAAATCATTGCGTCTAAAAAAGCCGGAGATAGTATAGAAATTGTAGTAGACCGAAATGGAAAGGAACAGACTCTAAAAGCGGTTCTTGCAGATTACGAAGAAGCGAATCAGTGATGGTTACAATAAAGACAATAATCTTCGATTTCGATGGTACTATAGCAAACTCCCTTGGTAAAATTGTAGAAATATATAACAGTGTTGCCCCAAGTTTCCATTGTAAAAGTATAAAACAAGACGATATTAAGAACCTTCGAGGAAAGAGGGTACGGGAGTTTTTAAAAGATTACGGAATCACAAATCTTAAATTGCCCTTTCTGCTTCTTAGAGTGCGGAAGGAATTGCGAAGTAAAATTGCTGATATTGAGCCAATTACAGGAATAGTGAAGGAGTTGCAGAAAATTAAAAACGCGGGCTTTTATCTTGGAATAATGACCTCTAATTCAAAAGAAAATGTAAGAATCTTTTTAGACAAGAATGGAATAAATGATGTTTTTGATTTTGTATATTCTGGAAAGAATCTTTTTGGAAAGGATAAAGTAATTAATCGACTTCTTAAAGACCAGGGAATTACAAAGGATGTGGTTATTTATGTTGGAGATGAGACTCGTGATATTGAAGCAGCAAAAAAAGTAGGAATTTCGAGTCTAGCTGTGACCTGGGGGTTCAACACTAAAGAGATTCTTGCAGGCTCGGCTCCAAATCAGATTGTTGATGATCCAGAGAAATTGCTTGAATTTTTACTAAAGTTTTTCAGCTCAAAATGAGCCGTATTTTGTGTTAAAATGAGCTGAAAGAATTGTCTTATGTTTAATCTAAATAACCGTCAAAAAGAAATAGTAAGTATGCTCCCTGGCAGAGAAATGGGAGCGGTCGAGATACTAGAAGAGCTTTTAAAACATAACGTGGATGCCTCCATATCCACAGTGAAAAGGGATCTGAAAATCCTCAAGGAGAATAATCTGATTGAAGCCATTGGAGCTGGAAAATCCATTAAGTACAAGCTTTCGGATCAATTCTCCTTGAAATCTCCTGTTGATATTGACAAGTATTTCGAAAACAGATTAAACCGATACATCTCATTTAATGACAAAATTTTCGACTTAATTGCGAAGAACGATATTTTTACAGACGAAGAAAATAAAGAACTGGATGATCTTAGTGATAGGTATGTGAGCAAAATAAAAAAATTGGATCAGGATATTCTTCGCAGAGAAATAGAAAGGCTGACCATAGACTTAAGTTGGAAGTCTTCAGCAATAGAGGGCAATACCTATGATCTGCTTGAAACCGAGACCTTGATAAAGCAGGGGATAGAAGCAAAAGGAAAGCCAAAGGAAGACGCCGTTATGATTTTGAATCATAAAAAGGCAATTAAATACATATTTGATAATTCAGGCGTCTTTAAGACATTAACTATCGACAGCCTTGTCAACCTTCATAGCATTTTAGTAAAAGACTTAAGTGTTAAAACCGGTTTAAGGAATTCCCCCGTCGGTATAACAGGGACTAATTATGAGCCATTATCATCCAGACAGAAAATAAGGGAAGCTTTGTCAAGAGCGTTTGAAATTCTTAACAAAAAGAAGAATCCTTTCGCAAAATCCCTTTTAGCCCTCCTTTTGATTTCATATATCCAGCCCTTTACTGACGGCAATAAAAGGACATCAAGGCTTTTTTCAAACGCGATTCTCCTTTCTGGTGGCTTGTATCCGTTATCTTTTAGGAATGTTGATATTACAGAGTACAAAAAAGCCGTTATTATTTTTTATGAAATAAATAATCTATATAACTTTAAAAGAATGTTTATAGAGCAGTGCAAGTTTGCGGTAGAGGAGTATTTTCACGCGTAAACCAGATTTTATCCTCCCAGTCCCTCATTAACCTGTCTTAGCATTTTCCCGATTCTTCCTGACATGATTTCATTTATATTATGCCAGCTTTTTTTGATTCTGTGGTCTGTGATTCTGTTTTGAGGAAAGTTGTATGTTCTGATTTTCTCAGACCTTTCGGCCGTACCAACTTGAGATGATCTTTGCTCATTAATATTCCCTCTCTGGCGTTTTTCCATGTGGCTGTATACTCTGGCTTTTAAAATTGACATCGCCCGGTCGCGGTTTTTGTGCTGGCTTCGTTCATCCTGGCACTGCGCAACGATTCCGGTCGGGATATGGGTGATTCTTACTGCGCTTTCGGTTTTATTTACATGCTGTCCGCCGGCACCGCTTGAGCGAAAAACATCTATGCGCAAATCTTCAGGCCTTATATTAAGCTCAACATCATTTACTATTGAAAGAACCGCGACTGTTGCAGTAGATGTATGAATTCTTCCTCCGGCTTCGGTGACTGGAACTCTCTGCACACGGTGGACTCCGCTTTCATGCTGTAAAAGCCTGTAGGGGAAGGGGAATTCAGAGGATTTTATCTCAAATACAACTTCTTTGACGTTGCCTATGCCTCCCTCGTTTTTTGATAATTCTGATACTCTCCAGCCCGAGTCTTCTGCAAATTTAGAATACATTTCATAAAGATTGTTGGCAAAAATCCCCGCTTCGTCCCCGCCTGTTCCTGCTCTTATTTCCATAATGCAATCTTTAGGCGATGATTGGCTCAAGGAGTGATTTCGAGAGTCATTGGACGCAGAACTTGGAGCATATGTTTTGCTTCCATCTCCGAAATCTCCCAATGCGCTTTCTTTTACTTGTTGTAGAAGATCCATTTTCTGCTTTTCTAGTTTTAATATGTCATCTTGCGCCATTTTTATAATATCTTCATCTCCGCTTTTTTGCATTTCTTTTGTTTCGGATATTTTCGCGTCAATTTGATTAATTTGTGCGGAAATGTATTCTTCTGAATTATCCATTTTATTTAAACTGCCTCCGAGGTCGTTTTCCGTTTTAAGGGAATAATCAACAACCTCCGGAGTTGTTTTTGTGGATGTCTACTGCATAGACTTTAGCATATCCCGAAGCGAGCGGGGAGCATTTTCGCGCTCTTTCTGTCTCTCTATCTTTTCTTTGATCTTCTTGACTCTCTTTTTGCGTTCTTTTTCTCCTAAATCCACGCGTTTTTTGAATTTATCAACCCGACCTTCGATATCGACAAACTTTTGCTCACCTGTCCAAAAAGGATGACATTTGCTGCAGATTTCAACGCGGATTTCTTTAGCAGTTGAGCCGGTTGTAAATTGGTTCCCGCATGCACAGGTGACAGAGCAGTCTGTGTAATATTTGGGATGGATGTCTTTTTTCATAATACAACCGGATCAGTTTAGCAGAATATGGGCGTTTTCTCAATAAGGATTGAGGTTCTGCTATAATTGGTTGTCTCTTATGGACTTTTTCCAACAAGAAAACACACATCTGCAGGGAATTCTTAAAATACTGCGTGCCGAATTCGGCTATTTAAAAAGTGAAATAGAAAATCTCGAAGAAGAGTACAAAAAGGGCTTGAAGGAGGCTTCCGAAACAGGAAGACAGGATGATGCAATAGATCTTATTAAAGATCTAAATAAAATGATGGACGCACGGCATTATTCATTTAAAAAGAGATTTATTGGACGAGTTATTCAGCAGGTAAACAGCCCGTATTTTACAAGGCTTGATTTTGTTCCTCTGGGGTATAAAACTTTGTCCAGCGTATACGTTGGCAAGCATGCGTATGCTTCAAAAGACCACAGGCATATCATCTCGGATTGGAGATCTCCAATAGCATCCCTTTACTATAATTATCCGGCTCCGACGCCAAATGCGTCGTACACATTTTTGGATGAGGATTTTGCCAGACCCTGGATAAAAATAGAGAAGACTGTAAAAGGAGATCTTTTATTACGAAGAAATATCGATATAGAAGACTCTAAATTGCTGGGAGTTTACGACAACAATTTGAAAATTGACCTTGTATCCGAAGCAATTTCAGAGAAAACAGGCGGAATACTGAGCGATATTATTGAGACTATCCAGTCAGAGCAAAACGAGATAATCCGTTCTGACCCTTATAGAATAAATATAATCCAGGGTACGGCTGGAAGTGGCAAAACCACAATAGCAATCCACCGTTTGTCTTACCTTTTCTATACGTACAAAGATATAATCAAAGAAAACAACACTCTTTTAATTTCTACAACAAATATCCTTATAAATTATGTTGCTAAAACTCTGCCTGAGCTTGAAATTTATACACTCAGAAGAAGCACGCTTGAAGATTTTATTATAAAAACCATAAGATCAAAAGGACTGAAAATTGCTTACGAAAAGGGAATTGAAAACTCCACATATAAAGAAAAATTCAAAAACTCCCCCGAATTTATCGAAGAAATAAAAAAGTTTGCTGCAGATAAAAAGAAGTCGGTGCTTGATGATATTTCTTCAAGCCGTTATTTTAAGAAATTGGATCTTGGAAGATATCTTTCATGTATACCGGATGCTCCACTTTATTATCAAATCAATCTATTAAAAGAGAATGTAGATGGAGAACTTGGAGATATAAACTCTGAAAAGAAGGAAGGATTTGTTCTTGAGGGAGCATTTTTTAATGAACTAGCGGAGGCATCTTTGAATCTCGGCAAGTTAATGAAGGATTTTGATCCAGTAAAACTGTACAAAGAATTTATTCAGCATTTGAAGATAAAAAATAATGCTGAAATTGAGTTTAGTTTTCCAAATCTAAATTTAGATGATCTTTGCGGGGTGTATATTTTAGCGGATGTGCTGCTTGGATTAATTCCAAATGAGAACAAATTTACACATGTCGTTGTAGATGAGGCTCAGGATATCGGCCTTATCGGGTATGAAGTTATTAAAAGGTGTGCAAACGGCAGCAGTATGACTATTCTTGGGGATATAAACCAGTCAACGCAAAAGGGTGCATTGATTAATGACTGGAAGGATCTTGAGGAAATTTTAGATCCTTCTGCCGTAAATTACTTTTTCATAAATGTCAGCTATAGAACAACAAAGCAGATAATACTATTTGCGAGAAAAATACTCGAGAAGTTTCCGGCATTTAAATATCTTCCTGAGCCGTTTAGAAGAGAAGGGGAGGAGCCAGTTCTTATCCAATTCGATTCGAGGGAGAAGGCCGTAAGTGAGATCGTGATGAGAATAAAGGAAATAAACAAAGACGAAAAATCAAGAGCAATAGCAGTTATTGAGCCAGATCCCAAAGAGATTAACAATACGCTTAGGTATTTGAAAAATAATGGAGTTAACCCTGTTATTATTAATGAGAAATTTGATGATTTTAAAAATACAGGCGTTTATCTCGTACCCGAAAATTTAGTAAAAGGGCTTGAATTTGACACAGTTTTTCTGCTTGACCCTTCTTTAAGGTATTTCCCGGTCAATGAGCAGTCTGCAAAAAGGCTTTTTGTATGCTGTTCAAGAGCCATTAATAGGCTGTTTATATATTATTCAGGGGAACTTAATCCGCTTCTTGCAACAGGATAAATATGGGTGAAGCAGCAGGACAGACCTCGATTTCTTTTTATTTCCTTCTTTCTGCTGTGAATATCCCATAAATTATGAGAATTGCTCCTATTACAAAAACTATTGAGATATTCTCCTTTAAAAATACTACTGCAAGCGGAATTGCGATTACGGGTTGCAGATAGGTGAAAACCGAAGTTTCGCTGGCTTCTATGAGTTTTAGTCCCTTCAAATATAAAATGTAGGCGATGATTCCAGAAAACAGCGCCATGTAAATGATGCCGTATTTGCCGTTTGATTCTGATGAGGAATACTCCTTCAACTGGCCGGCAAAATATCTGCCAAAAGATATTGAAAATCCCTTTCGCTGGCATTCAACTTCATTTTTGCTGTAGCAGTATTTTTCGTCGCATTTATAATCAGAGTCATAAACTGCCTGGTCAAGATTAGAAGGATTGCAGGCGGGGGGAAGGTTTTTCACATAATTTCTGTAATTTCCGGCCTGCTCCAAAAAACCAAGGGGGGTAAATATTACTGCTGTGATTAAAAAACCAAATGTAATCATAACCGCCGGGGACACTGACTGTGACAAATACTTTTTGACATATATCGTATACGACGCGTCGCATAAGATTCCGAATATAAAAAGAAGATTGCCGGTAAAGACTATTTTTTCTCCAAGGGCAGTGGAGTTTTTTAGGAAAAAAGGCTCAAAAATAATAAAAAGAGAGCCAGCCAAAGCGATAAGCGTGCCTTTTATTTCTTTTCTTGTAATCACTTCATGCAGCACCAGATAGCCCATTATTGAAATGATTAGCGGTGAAAGGGAGGATAAAATAGATCCTTCGACTGCTCCGGTTCGCTTTAGCCCGGTAAAATAAAAAATAAGTGCAAGGACGTTTCCAAGAATTGCTGTAATAACAATGTGTTTTAGATTCTCCTTTGAGATTTTTACCGTTTTGTAGAAGTAAACAGCAGGCGGAATAAGAAACACCGCCGAAATCCAAAATCTGAGCATCAGAAATGTAAACGGAGGAACTATCCCGACAGTCGCCTTAATAACTGGAGTCGCTGCAGCCCAGATAATAACAGCGGTTAGTATAAAGATATTCGCTTTAGCGCGGAGCGAGAAGACAATGGGCATTAGAGCAATAATAGCATTTTAAAAAACTACTGCGATCATTCTCCCTCTACTTTTATCTCCAGCATGCGTCTTCTCATTATTCTTGATCCGGCGATTATAAAAAGTCCTAAAAATGAGAGAGCAGGGGCGACATAGTTTATGCTGTTTTTCTGAGTAACAGTTATTGCATCAAACCTTGATCCTAAAAGATTCTTGGCCTTGATTTCTGAGAAGTTTCTGCCCTGCGCAAGGCTTTCAATAAGGCTCATTGCCAGCTGGAGATTTTCCCGCGAGTTTTGAAGCAGATCATCGTCAAAAAGACTTGAGCTTGAAACCACGGCGATTTTCGATCCATTTTCTCCGTCCCGTATGGCAATGATGGGATGCTGTTTTGGATTATTTGAGACAAATTCCTGCAGAAAATCTAGATTATAAGAGCTTGTCTGTGCAGAGGTGTTGTTTGATGTTAAATAGAGAACTTTCCATGAATCATCCGATATATCAAGACCGTTGGTCCAGGCAAGCATTATACTTTTAGCAGCATTCGAAAGCATGCCTTCGTTTTCAGCATTTAAATATGCCGGCATTATAAAAGGATAATTTACGCGCACCGGCCCATTTGCCGAATTGACAACAATAGGAATAGGGGTATTTGGATCATATAAAAGACTTGTATTTACAGTTATTCCCAGGTCAGAAAAAAGATCTCCGCGCTTGACCTTCGGAGCAGACGCGGTCATCATCTCTTGAGATATATTCAAAGCGTCTGAAAAATAAAGGATTTTCCCTCCGCTGTTTAAATACTCCTTGATGGTTAAGACCGCACTCTCGCTGTATTTACCAATTGGACTGGCAATTATCAAAAGATTCTTTCCTTCTAAATTGAAGTTGTCTGGGGAGCCGGTTCCTCCAGTTTCGTCCTCAGCAGGAACAACAACTGTCCCGACATCATACTCATTATCCAAATACTGCTTCAAAATCGTCAGATTCTCATAAACTGATTTCTCGCCGTTTCCCGATGCAAATGCTATCTCTTTGCCTTCTTCTGATTTGACTTTGTAAACCAGAGTAGTCAGGTCATATTCAAGGCTGTCTATATCATTTACGAAATCTATTTTCTCGGTTTTCGATTTATCTTCGTTTTGTATTACGACAGCGAGATACCCCTGTTTGACTTGAAATTGATCCTGGCCGATAACGTTGAATTGAATAGGACCTATTCCCTGGGCAATCAGATCAGACTCTTTCTCTTTAGGATCAAAATAGCTCACGGATATTTTTCCTTTTCCGAGATTCTGATAGTCAGTCAGCATGTTTTTAAGCTCGTCCGATACTATTTTGTACTGATTTGGAAGATCTGCCGACTCATATACATTGATTTGGACTTTTCCGGGTTCCGCAAGAATCTCTC
>MEVH01000022.1:0-51843 GCA_001772665.1 candidate division WWE3 bacterium RIFCSPLOWO2_01_FULL_39_13 | reverse complement strand
AGAAAGTGTATATTTTCGAGCAGAGGTCAGATCAAGCCTTGCCTGAATTTGTGTAGATATAAAAGAGACGGTGAAGACGATGGAGGCAGTAATAAGAACCGCAAGAATAGATTTTTTGATAATCATTGATGTCCTCGAAACGCGGATTTTCTGAAGACTTATGTATCCAACGACAGATGATACAAGTATTAAAAGCAGAAAGTAGCCTATGTCTTTAAATTCTAAGACTCCTCTTGCAATTGACTGGTAATGATCTTGAACACTGAAAATTGCAAAGAATTTTGTTATTGACTGCGGAATGTTCAGCGAAAAGTAATCTGATCCAATAAGAGTGAGAACCAAGATTATGGCAAGGGTTGATAAAAAGGCGGATATCTGGTTTTTAAAAAGGGAGGATATACCTGCCCCCAGAGTACTCAACGAGATGATAAGGATTACCGCGCTCAAGTATCCGGCAAAGGTTTCGCCTGCATCAATTTGTCCAATTTTCGCAATAAAAAAGGGAAGGGGAAGAGTCAAAAAGAGTGCAGAGATAACAAAAGAAGATGCTCCTAGTATTTTCCCTGTAAAAAGCTGTATCACTGAAACCGGCTTTGTCATTAAATATTCTATAGTTTGTTTGTCTCTTTCTTGTGCGAATAATCCCATTGTTACTGCAGGAATGAAAGCGCTTAAAATAAGAGGAAGCATATTGAACATCTCTCTTAATGAAGCATTGCCAATCAAAAAGAACGGACGCAGAAAGAAAAAGTAATTGACCAAAAGGAAAAGTCCGATTAGAAGGTATCCTGACGGATGGTCAAAATAGAATTTCAATTCTTTTATAGTTATTAATACTACTGCATTCATGTTTAATCTTGTGGTGTTGCTCCTCTCAACCTTTCCCGCCTCTGAGTTTGGAATGTTATTCTTTGGCATCTGGAGCTTATGTTTTACTATGCTTAATATCTTTGGTGTTTTCATTTCAGCTCTTTAAATATCTCCTCTAAACTATCCTCTGCCTGCATTTCCCATATTATCCATTTATTTTTCGATGCCAGCGCAGAAATTTCGGGGTGTATCTCTTTTTTAGTTGATATTCTAACTTCTTTTATTTTTGCTTTGTCATCTGATATTTTTAATTTTTCGTCTTTTTTAATCAATTTCGACAGCTCGTCTTTGATTCTGCTTCCTTCGAGCTGCATCTTTATTGTTTTGTATCCTGAAAGTGAATCTAAAGAACCTGATGCTGCAAGTCTGCCTTTGTTTATGACTATAACACTCGTGCACATGGCTTTTACCTCTTGGAGTACGTGAGAGCTGATTAAGATTGCTTTGTCTTTCGAAAGGCTTTTAATCAGCCTGTGGATATCTTGGCGCTGATTTGGATCAAGTCCTTCGGTAGGCTCGTCCATTATAAGAACAGATGGATTATGAATTAATGCTGCTGCCAGGGCTACCCTCTGTCTGTACCCTTTTGAAAGCTCATGAATTGATGTCATAAGCTTGTCAGAAAGCCCGACAGATTTAGCAGTTTCTTTTATTCTTTTTATGTCTGCCAGTGCCGAATCAAAAAAACGTGCTGACATTTCAAGGTAGTCATAAACTAGCATTTCGGTATATAAAGGATTGTTCTCGGGGATATATCCGATGAGCCTTTGTGTCTCAAGCGTATGTTTCTGTGTGTCCAGTCCGTTTATCGATATTGTGCCTTTAGAGGGGAATAAGTACGAGGTGATCATACGCATTGTTGTGCTTTTTCCTGCGCCGTTTGGGCCCAAAAGACCGGTAATTTCTCCCTTTTTTAGTTCGAAAGAAAGACCATCTACTGCTTTTTCTTTTCCGAAATATTTTGATATTGTGTTGACTTTAACCATAGTAATAGGACTGTATTTTGCAGGTATTTTTTAAACTTCCGAGCCTTCACTTAGAATATATTGCATTTTAGCACAAACGTAAATGTGCTAGAATTTTTACAATGAATCCTGCTAAGCATATAAAATGCTGCAAAACGGGCAGGCACAGTGTATAATTATGGGATAGTTTAGAAAAGACATGAATATAGAAGATCCTCCGCAGGAATCAGTTTCTACTATATCTCCAGATGATGCTGGCTCGAACGGTCAAACCCGCGCCAGTACTAATCCTCCTCCAAGTAATAAGCCAGGAGGGACACAGCAGACTGCCGGTGGTACTGGGGAACCTGAAGCTCCAGAACAAACTGGTACAGAAACCGGACCAAGGGGTCCTACAATCGAAGAGTTGGTGAATGATTTGTATCAAGAGAGGGTAGCTAGAATTGCTTCAGATAATCAGGTGGCAAGGGTAACTGCAGAAGTAAAAAGACTGAATGATCAGCTGGGTGATTTGTCACGTGAACATAAGGCATATCGTGATGTGATTCAAGAATTACGCGCACAAGTTCAAGCATTTGGGGTTCAAAGACGAGCAGAAGAGAGCCGGGTACAACGAGAAGAATCTCGACCGGGTGATAGGAGATCGCGAGAAAGAGGCCGAAGAAGACAAAGTCCAGAAGCAGCTCGAGGTCAAGGTGAGCATAGGGAAACAAATGATGTAGATAATCTTCCTAGACATTTTAGTCGCGAGGTGTTGAGTACAAATCTATTACTCGAAGCTGCAAGAAACCGTCAAAGATTGGCAGCCGAACGTGCAGAGGCTGATCGTCGTGCGTCGGAAGTTGCAAGATCGGCAACCCAGGAGATATATAATCAGCACGTAATTGATCAAGTTACGGGGTACCTTAGAAATAAGGATAGTCTGAACATACGTATTGTGTTTGGAAATCCTGACCGGGTGGACATTTCTCAAGAAGAAAGTGCTCAAAGACAGGTACAAAGAAATTCATTTGTAACTATAATGGAAGAATGTGGAAGAGAAAGTCTTCGCAGCAATCAGCTACTTGATATTGAATGTGCATTTAGGGTTTTCCTCGATTTGACTGGTCCAGGAGTAAATATGACAGCTCCGGCAAACCTTTTAACTGTTGAAAATATTACCAGGAGATATAGCGCGTATGTCAAAGAGTATCGTGCGGAAAATGATGGAGTTCATGTTAATTATCGTAGGGATGGGTTTATTAAAGAAACTAAAGATAAATTTAAAAAATGGGGAGAAGCCCATTGGCAATATACTAAGGATTTCGAAGGGAAATATCCTCCAAGGCCGACTGTGCGTGATTTGCGAGATATTTTCAGAGATGACTACGTTTTAAATCCAAGACAAATGGCAAGAAATTGGGCAGACTTCAGGCGTGACAATGGATATTCTGTTACAGCACCTGATTCCGATGTCCAAGCATATGTAGCCAGCCAAGTCCGGTTATTAGGATTCGTGAAATTATTAGATCATGTAAGATTAAGACGTGATCAGAGTGGTAATGACAGACTTGGCTGATTGGAGCTTGATTTGATGAGTAAAACGTCCTATAATTCGAGGCGATTAGTAAAAAGTTCTGTCCGAAATGAGTCCAAATATGGGAGTGGATGGCTACGACAATTCAATTACTGCTGAACCTGCTGGAGAGAATCCTGGTGTCGAGGCTGCTGGTAGTAGAATCCCTTCAGGAACGGGAGTTCCCTTGACATATCCAACAAAAATAAAGGGTGTGGCTGCTAGTGCTGAGGCTCCCGTTGATGCAAAAGTAAACGTTACTCCCCAAAGAGGTCTTGAAGTTCTTTCTAATTTTCGGGCGGAAGGTTTGAATGGTAGGGTTTTGGGCTCGGTTAGTCTGGGAAAGACTTTTATTGCCGATATAGATGCTTCTAAAGCAGATGATTGGAAAGGCGTTTTACGTCAAAGTATTTCACTGAACTGACACATTTTTCATACGTTTTTCTCCTCCTCTCATGTGCTAGAATTCATATAGAATGGAACCTGAAATTACGGGTTTTGAACAGCTATTTGGCTTTTTAGAAATCCTTTTAATCGCAATTATTGCAGGAGGACTGCTTGTTGCTCTCCTTTTTTTCGGTATAAAGGCATATTTGTGGTTTCTGCGCTTTAAAAACCGCAGCAGATCGCTGAAAGACAAAGCCTTTTTCAAAATTCAAATTCCTGAAGGCAGCGAGATAGAACCAGCTGCTGCAGAAAATATGTACAGCAGTATGTACGGAATAAAAAAATCCGGATTTCTAAATTCACTCAAAGAACAGGATGCGATATCTTTTGAAATTGTAGCTGACCATGAATCAATCGAATTCTATGCAGTATGTCCGAAACATCTTGAAAATCTTGTCGAAAAGCAGATAAACGGAGCTTATCCAGAGGCAGAGCTGACAAAAGTCGACCCCTGGAATATATGGGATAAAGGAGGATCCGTTGAATTTGCCTCACTGGTTTTAAAGGATAAAGATTATCTCCCCGTAAATACATATGATGATATGAAGTCTGATTCAATGGCAACTATGACTGCTGCGTTAAGCAAGCTTCACGAAGGCGAAGGGGTTGCACTGCAGATAATAATAAGACCGGCAGATGATGTCTGGCAGAAGGACGGGAAGGCTTACATAAAAGATTATCTTGACAAACACAACCAAAGCGATAAAGAAGGAAAGCCAAGCGGACCTAAAATGTCTCGTATTGACGAGGATTATCTTCAGAAGGTTCAGGAGAAAATATCTAAAGTCGGTTTTGAAACCGTAATCCGGCTTGTGTCAGTATCAGATGATGAGGTGTCAGCAAAGGCAAATTTAAGCAATTTAGAGAGAGCGTTCGGGCAGTATAATAATCCATCTTTTAATCAATTTAAAAAGACAAAAAACCGTTTTGATAAATACTTTGTTTTAAGCTTTATCGCCCGAATGTTCCCGGTGGTGAAAAAGGTCGACCTGCCATTTGGTATTCCCAAATTTTTAGATAAGCACTGGTTTAAAGGATATTCAATTTTCAACACAGAGGAGCTTGCGTCTATGTGGCACCTTCCGAATGAGAATGTGAAAACTCCTCGAATCAACTGGCTGAGGAGCAAAGGGTCGGCGGCGCCGATCGAACTGCCTGCCGATGGCTTATATCTTGGCAAGTCTATCTTTAGGGGTGAAGAAATGAAAATCTTCATGCAGGACGAAGATCGGCGCCGCCACATGTATATTCTAGGAACAACCGGAACAGGAAAATCAGAATTAATGAAATTTATGGCTATTCAAGATATTAAAGCCGGCAAGGGTGTCGCTTTTATAGATCCTCACGGTTCTGCCGTTAATGATATTGTCCAGCAGATTCCAAAAGAACGCATTGACGATGTTATATATTTTGATCCCGGAAGCGACCGCCCAATGGGTCTTAACATTCTTGATGTAAAAACCGAGAAGGCAAAGGACATGATTATAAACAAGTTTATCGACATGCTTTATGAGCTTTATGATCCAAACCGCCAGGGTATTATGGGGCCACAATTAGAGCGTGCTTTAAGAAACTGCATGCTTACTGCAATGAGCAAACCCGGTGGCACTTTAGTTGAGGTCATGCGCCTTTTAACTGACGAAAACTTCCACAAGTCGTATCTTGATGTAATTACTGATCCTCTTGTCAAAAGATACTGGACCGATGAGCAGGCTAATACGACAAAGTCCCGCAAAGGCGAGGTGATGGGTTATTTTGTTTCTAAATTAGACCGATTCGTAACGGAAAAGACAATGAGGTATCTTTTAGGACAATCCACGTCCTCTTTTGAATTTCAGGATATTATGGATAACAAAAAGATTTTGCTTGCCGATTTATCTAAAGGTAAATTAGGGGCAGAAAACTCGAAATTTTTAGGGCTGCTTCTAGTTCCACGGCTTTTAACTGCTGCATTTGCGAGAATTGAAAAAATGGAAAGGGGAGAGGCGATCGACGATTTTTATCTCTACATTGATGAGTTTCAAAACTATACAACTCCAGATATAGAAACGATTTTGTCAGAGGCAAGAAAATATATGCTGAATCTTATCGTTGCGAATCAGTTTATCGGACAGCTGCCAGAAAAGATAAAGGACTCAATTTTCGGCAATGTTGGAAGCATTGTTGTTTTTAGAATTGGTACAGATGATGCAGAATACCTTGAAAAATATTTTGAGCCTACATTTACGCAGACCGATTTGATTAATAACAGGGTGGGAAGGTCGTACACAAAGCTTTTGATAAACAGCCAGCCGTCACCCCCATTTGCTATGACATCTGACTGGGAGCTGATGCAGGCAGCGTCGCGCGATTTTCAGCTCGGGCGCCAGATTCGAGAGCTCAGTAAACAAAAGTACGGAAGAAACAAGTTTATCATTGACCAAGAAATCAACAGCCGAAGTAATCTTTAGGGTCCATATCAAGTGGGGCCGATCTTAAAAGGAGATATATCCGTTTACCCGTGAGTGTACTTGACAACCTATAGTTCACGTGCTATCCTACAGGCCTATAGTAATCGGTTCTCTGTAAAGGCAGGCTGTTAAACAAATTTCTGTATATCTTTCTGGAACAAAAATAACATTCACTTGAATAATTTTATAAGTTGAGATAATGTAGATATTAGTTCTGCCCATTTCCGACAATCTCGGAATTTATCAAAATAGACATGTTAAATAAGAGATTCATCTTTAATGTAATAGGATATCCGCTAATACTTTTGACATTAATTTGGACTAGCAGCGTAGCGTATTCATCAGATAAAAACAGTCCGATAGAGGATATAAAAGCCGAAAATGACGAAGATTACGTATATTCAAATGAAATAGAGTCTAATAAGAAAGATGATAAGGATGAAGCTAAAGATGAAAAAGCCTCCAAATCAGCCCAAGACTCTCAAGTATCAGACGTAAAAGAACGTACTGCTGGGTTAGAGAAAATAGATGAGATTAAAATCAGAGATGCAAGTATATATAAGATAGAAAAGACCGACGACAGTTATAAGGTATATTACGAAACTTATAATTTTACTCCAGATGATAGATACAAATTACTATTTACTTACATTAAGCAAGATCCTAAGAAAGTTCATGATTTGATATATAACGGACAGTCACCGTTTGAGATTAATATAGAGAAAAACCCTCCATTTAATAAATCAAGCCACCTGTGCATAAATTTGTATGACGAAAAAAGTCAAAACGTTGTGAATCAAACGATGAAGCAATGTGTTGCTGTCCCTAAAAATTCTGGTGATACTACTTTCGCATACGAAAATTATAGTTATCCAAAGGAAGAAACCGGCCAATATTTAGGAGCCTATGTTTTTCAGCCGGTTGATGATCGATTATATATAGGAATCGGCAAGGCTCGGCCGGTCGAGTATAATGGTGCAATTTTTAGTGTGTACGATGGCAAAGATTATTTTGAGGTAGCATCCCTTTCTGAGCAGGGAATACACGATTTTGCTTATGATCCCCCAAATAAGAAGATTTATATAGCAGGGTCAGATCCGGCCTATAGCGATGGCTGGGATGCAGGTAATATCTATACTTATGATACTAATCAGGATCTTCCTGGTAGTATTGTGAAGCATCGTGATCATGATAAAGGTTTGACCGATGTTTTGCATATGTGGGGTATATGGGTAAATGATAATGGTGATGTCTATAGTGCTGTTTCTGCAGCAGATGTAAAAAGGTACAAATCTTATTGTGATCTTGGGATAACCTGCTGGGGCGATATATTCAAAAGTACCGACGGCGGAGATGTTTGGACTGATTTAACAGGTTCCGAGCCTGATTTTGATAAGAGACCTGATGCTTCAGCACATATCGGTGATTATAGGAATGCAGATATTATTGGCTTTAATGAGAAGCTATATTCAGTGCCTTGGGATTGGAGTGATTATCCTAAGCTTTCGGTAAGTAATGATGACGGCAAAAGCTGGCAGATAATAAAATATGATAATCCTGATTATAAAACTACAGTACCTATTTATACAGATCGTTATAGATTGATAATATTTAATGATCAGCTTTTAATAGCAAGTGAATACGAGATTTTTTCTATAGATAAAAATGATAATATAGCTAGACATAAGCTTCCTTTTACACTGGGAAAAGACACTCCTTATGCTGGTAATTTCAATTTGATAGCCACAGAAAATGAAAGCAGGTATTTATATGTAATTGGATCGAAAGGCCAAGTTTTAAGAACATCTGATCTTGAAAACTGGACAAAAATATATTCAGGTGATGAGAATTTTACTTCACTTTCATTTTGGCCAAATAAAAACGCGCTTGTTTTAGGGACTTTTGGAGAAAATGCCTCAGTATATTTGCTTGATTTAAGTGAACTACCAAGAATAGAAGCTGACTTTACTTCTAATAAAACATTACTGTTAAATGGCCAGACAGTAGAATTTTATGATAAATCGACCAACTTTTCTAATAAAGAGCTTTCTTATTCCTGGGATTTTGGAGATGGGTCATCGAGTACAGAAAAAGATCCAAAGCATATTTATACAGCAGAAAAAGATTATACAGTCAAGCTGACAATTTCAGATGGAACTTATTCTGATACTAAAGAAAAGGCAGCTTATATTCAGGTTAAAGTTCCTATCAGTCCAAATTTTGAGGCAAGTCCTAAAGACGGGTCGTTTCCGCTTGAGGTCAAATTTACTAACAAAAGTACTATTCAAACAGACGAGACTGTTATTTGGAGTTGGGATTTTGATAATGACGGCAATATAGATTCGACTGAAGAAAATCCCGTTTATACCTACTCTAAAAAAGGCAATTATTCAGTGAAACTTATTGGCAAGTCGGCTTCATTTAGTGGTGATAACCTTAAAAGTAATTATATTAAGGTGATTAACCCAGTTGTGGTTGATTTTAGCGCAGATAGCACAATCGGAAAGCTTCCTTTAACTGTTAAATTTACTGATACATCGACTTATTACCAAAAAGATGGATTATTCTCCTGGGAATGGGATTTTAATAATGACAGCAAAGTAGATTCAAAAGAACAAAATCCTACATATATTTTTGAAACCCAAGGGAATTTTACAGTTAGTTTAACTGTGAAAAACGAATTTTACCAAGAAACTAAAGCAAAGAAAGACTTTATTTCGGTCATTTACGATCCATTTGTACTAGTGAGTGAAGAGTTATTTTCAAAACAGAGTGCTAATTCTCATGCAGCTTCTTGGGTAGATTTTGATAATGATGGTGACTTAGATCTTTTTGTTGCTAATGGGGGCATTTTCTCAGCAAAGAAAAATAGCTTGTATAGAAACATGGGAAACGGGGTTTTCGAAGATGTGATAGAAGGAGAAATTGTCAATAAAGCCGACAGCTACTACAGCAGCAACTGGGCAGATATAGATAATGACGGAGATTTTGACTTATTCTCAATAACTTATAGCCCATATGGAAATAATCTTCTCCTTATGAATGATGGTTACGGCAGCTTTGAAAAGTTACCTGATCATTTACTTGTAAAGGTTTCAAAGAATAATAAACAAAATAGTCCTCAAAACGCTAGCTGGGCTGATTATGATAATGATGGAGATTTGGATATATTTATTGCTGATGATAACAACTGGCCAAGCACTCTATATAACAATCTTGGCAATATGAATTTCGAGCCTGCAGCAAATGCTAATGAGTTATTTAATAAAAATCGTGGTTATTCGCAACAGGGAAGCTGGGCAGATATTGATAATGATGGTGATTTGGATCTTCTTGTTGTTAATTACTATAGTCCACATAATAATTTGTATCTTAATAAAGGCAATGGTGAATTCGAAGAAGTAACTACTGGGGTTGTTGTTGAAGACAGAGGTTATTCAACTGGTGCAAGCTGGGGAGATTACAATAATGATGGCCGTCTTGATTTGTTTATAAGCATATTCGGAGACAGCCACGACAAAATATTTCCTGGTTTTCTTTATAAAAGCAATGGTGATGGATCATTTAACAAAGATGAGCAGGATGCAATCAGTCAAACTAAAGCCTCTGCAACAGGAAGCACATGGGCTGATTATGACAATGATGGTGATTTAGACCTTTTTATATATACCAAGGGGAATATTATTCTTTTCAAGAATGATAGCGGTAACTTTAGTAAAGTTGAAGTGGGTATTTTTTCTCAGCGTGTAGGAAGTAATGATTTGATTTCAAAATGGGGCTACTTTGGTGATTATGACCAAAATGGAACTATGGATCTACTTTTGATAAAAAACAGAGGTCTTAACGTTTTATACAAGAATACTGCTTCGGGTAACTGGCTAGAAGTAAAGTTGAATGGAATTAAGTCTAATAACAATGGTATAGGTGCACAAATATTTGTTAAGTACCGTGTTAATGGCTCCGACAAACAGCAAATGAGGCAAATATCTTCGACTGGCGCCGGCAGAGGCCAGGATAGCCTTTTAGCTCATTTTGGACTTGGTACTGTTTCTAAAATTGATGAATTAATCATTAAGTGGCCGTCCGGAATTTCGCAAAAGCAATTAAATGTTCCTGTAAACAGGATAATTACAATAAATGAAGAAGAAGGCACCTTTAATTATGATCCTCCAGGGGTTATTCCTAATGATGATAGTGGAGAGGATTCTAATGATGAAGATGGTTCTTCTAATCAGAACGATGATGATGAAAAGAAATCACACTGTGAAAGCGACGAGCCGAAGTCCGCTCCTAAAATAGAGGTTGTAAAAGCTGAACAAAATTCTATAACAGTTAAATGGTCAAAAGTGTCTCCTGTTACTAACTATAATCTGTTTTTTACACGCATGACGGACAATCTTAGATATGGCACTGCAAATGTTGGCCATAATAATCAGTACACAATATCAAACTTAGTTGATGGAACAAAATATAAAATTGAGGTGTACGCGATAAATGAATGCAAAGAAGGAGATACAGGACACATTGAAGTACGCACATTAGAAAAACCTGTTTTACCTTCAGGCGTGGATAAAGATCAGACTGTTGAAGATAAGAAGGCTTCGGATGAAAAGGTAAATCAGGAAAGGCCAGTAGGTTCTGATGGAAAGGTATTTGGAGTCAAAAAAGAGCCTGAATCACAAAGCAAAGGTATTTTGGGGGCAATTAAATACTTTGGTTATTTTCTAGGTGCTGTATTGGTAGCATCGGTTGTTACGAGAGTTCTACACAAACGGATCCGATCCAAGAAAGCCGGGTCTAAAATAGGGTAACCTTTGAAAAATGCTGGTGTTGCGACAAAATATCTCCTCTTTCTGTAAAAAGTTGATTAATCAGCAAGAAGTAGGTCTTTAATATTATTATCATAATAATCCACATATAAATGGTAAAATTATCCTCGGAAACAAAAAATGGAGGGGTGCGAGAGTGGACTAATCGGCTGGTCTTGAAAACCATGCTCTGCTTACGTGGAACGTGGGTTCGAATCCCACCCCCTCCGCCAAGAGATGTTAGTTGAAACGCTTGCTATAAAAAAGTAGTAAATCTATTATTAATACATATTTGCTATGAAAGAGATTACATTTCAATTAAATAAACAGAAAATTATACTTTTATTGATAGGTTCTGCTGGCTTTGTGATTTTTGGAATATGGTTGTTTCAAATCGCTGATACTATATTTATCTATTCAATATTAACTAAAATAGTTTCTGTTGCGTGTATAACATTTTTTGGTTTTGGAGCTGTTTACCTGTCGATGAAACTTTTTGATAATAAGCCAGGATTAATTATTAATGACGATGGTATTATAGATAATTCCAGTTATATAAGCGTTGGCCTAATAAGGTGGAAAAACATTACTAATGTGAGCATAACAGAAATAGATACACAAAAGATTTTGACCATAGAGCTTAATAATGCTGATGAAATAATCCAAAAACAGAATGGCTCGAAAAAGGTTCTTATGAGTTTGAATAAGAACTTATATAAGTCTCCAGTCCAGATATCATCAATTGCATTAAAGTGCGATTTTCAGGAACTATACAGTACTTTGAAAGAGCAATTGGCAGCTCATCAGGGTGCCTTAAATTAAGATGGTGAATGAAGGTGCTTTATGTCCACTAAAAGAAAGTCTTTTCAAAAAATTAAAGATTTTTTGGTTTTCCCATTACGTGCATTTACGCTATTCGAAAATGATAAATTTGGTCTTTCGTCACTTGCCTCGGAGCGTTATGACTATGTGAGCAGGGAAGTTATTGGATACTGCCTGGATGTCGGATGCGGTCGTCATAACAGGTTTATAGACAAATATCTGAAAGGGCATGGAATAGGAATAGATGTGTATCCATATGACGGGCTTTCACAGGAGAATCTGATAAAAGATGTTTTTCACTTTCCTTTTAATAATAATACTTTCAAGTCTGTTACCTTTATTGCAAACCTCAACCATATACCAAAATCCCTTAGGGACATTGAATTGAAAGAAGCATATAGATGTTTGAAGCCTGGTGGCAATATTATTGCTACAATGGGAAATCCGCTGGCTGAAATTTTAGTGCATAAAGTAGTTATGCTCTATGATAAATTGTTAGGAACAAAGCATGACATTGATTCTGAACGTGGGATGCACGAAGAAGAGGAATTTTACCTCACTGATTCAGAAATTATCAGAAGATTTAAAAAAGCTGATTTTCTAGACATTAAGAAAAAGTATTTTTGGACACAATGGGGTCTCAACCATCTCTTTGTTGGGTGGAAGAAATAGAAAAACACATTGGACTTATGTGGGCTCGGGATTTAGTTCGCTGCCTTTCTTATTTCAATGGTACAAATACAAACCCTGGATATTCCTCTTTGCTTATTTCCCCTTTTTTATCCTTTTTATATAGCCATATCGAATTTTGTACAGGGATTACAAGCCGTCCATCGTTTTTTAGCTGGCCTAAAAGTTCTGAAGGGAATTTTTCTGCAGATGCAGAAACTAGAATTCTGTCGTATAAAACTCCGGGAGTTCCAATTAACCATAGGGGTTGTTGGACTTGTGAGTTATTGATATCTAGAGTCTTAGACCCTGGATCACTGATCTCGGGGGTTGTGGAAACAGCTGTGGAGATTGTTGCATTTATGAAATTGTATTTAGCCAGATTTTTGCTTCCAAACTCAACAAGTTCTGGAATAATCTCTTTTCCTGCTACTTTTCCGCTGTCTCCAACAATATAGGCCAGCAGTGTAGTTGTCCATCCTGATCCTGATCCGATATCAAGTACGTGATCTCCTTTCTGGGGATGCAAAAGCTCCAGCATAATAGCAACTGTTGTTGGTTGGGATATAGTCTGGCCGTACCCAATAGATAAAGGTGCGTCAACATATGGAAATTCTTTGAAATAATCGGGGACAAAGTCAACCCGATCTACATTTTTGAACGCTTCAATAATTTGAGAAGATTTAAGAACACCAGAGTCTACTAAGTCGGAAATAAGATCCCAATTATTCATACTTAAACGTTATCATAAATTTAACCTTGTGACAGGGAATGCAAGGAACGAAGTGACGCTACTTTTCCACCGAAGGTGGGAATGCAAGGAACGAAGTGACGCTACTTTTCCACCGAAGGTGGGAATGCAAGGAACGAAGTGACGCTACAGCATACCGCGTGTGCTGTGCCTGCCTCTGGCATGGTAAGCTCGCGGTAGTTGATTGTATTTTTGCTGTATCCGTGGCGATAAAAGGCCTCAGAAAAGAAGGGGTGTGATATATTTACTCTAATGCTCTGGTTTAAAACCAAAACTGAAAAACTGCAAGAAAAAATCAGTCTTAGAAATGACAGCGGATTATTCGCAAAAGCAAACACATGGGTTTCGTTTTTCCTTATAATCATTGGGGTAATTATCGCTGGGTTATATTTATATAATCTTATTTTAAGACTATCAGGCGGTGGAGAAGGAACAAATTTAATATTCGGCTCGATTATAAAAAGAATAGAGTGAGTTTTGTGCTCCATGTCTTCATAAGGTTTCTACACAAGCAGAAAACTGGAGATAAAGTGTTAAAATTAGTATAATTACACATAGAAAACCGGTGTATAGATCGTCCGCCATAGGCGGACGATAGGAAAGTCCAGACAGCATAGAGCAAGGATGGGTGCGCGAAGGCGCGTCGCTCGCCGTAGGCGAGACAGTGGCCAAAGGAGTAATCCGAAGGCACGGCTAGGGAATCGACCCAGCCGAGAGCTATAGAGACGAAAAACCCCCGCCGCAGGCGGAGGCAAGGTGGAACGAGCAATCCTCTCTGCTGCAATCTGCGAACTGCCGTCACAGGCTGCTCGTCAAGTTTGGCCAGCTTTAAACTGACTCAAACACGGCAAAAGACAGAGCTGAGAAAGATTATGCACACCCTTACCTCTGCTGTTGGTAAAACTGACAGTGTTTTAAGGGATAAAACAGAATCTGGCTTACGAGTTTTCTAAAAAATTCTTTAAAGTTGTTCTGTAATTTCTTTTATATTACGGTACAATGTTTTCATGGCAGAAGATACCTACCTGCGGTCTATTTTTTCATTTCACAAACAGCTTTGGCAGTCGTATACAGAATCCAAACAGATCAAACTTCCGGGCGAGTATTCCGGTGTCTCCAATATAGTCATAGCTGGAATGGGTGGGTCAATATTTGGAGGTCTTATACTTAAGGGAGCATTTTCGTCTGAATTAAAAAAGCCTCTTGCCCTGATCTCCGATTATTTGCTTCCAGCCTTTGCTGATGAAAACACTTTATTTATAGTCTCTAGTTGCTCAGGGAATACTGAGGAGACACTTGGTGCTCTTAAGGAAGCTCGTGGAAGGAGATGCAAAATAGTGGCGATTTCTTCGGGCGGAAAGCTGGGAGACTATATTAAAGATAACCAAATCCCCGGGTACATTTATGATCCGGAATATAACTTTGACTCAAAAGTCCCAAGAACAGGAATAGGATACACGGCAGGGTCAGTTTTAGGAATCTTTTCAAAGCTAGGATTAATAGAATTTTCCGGCACTGATATAAAAGCCTTGGCCGAGGACATCTCGTCTTACGTCGAGTTTTTGAAGCATGACCTGGCCAAAGCCTCCTCCTTAAGTTCGAAATTTATAGGGAAGATCCCCGTTTTTATATCTAGTGAACACACAAATTGTGCGGGGCATATCTTTAGGAATTTTTTTAATGAAACCTCGAAAAATCTAGCTTTTAACCTTCAGATTCCCGACATGAATCATCATTTTCTTGATGGATTAAAGTACCCGGCAGATGCCTCCTCAAACTTTGTATTTGTTTTTCTTGAGTCTAATTTGTACCATCCGCGAAATAAAAAAAGATTTGAAATTACGAAAAGTGTTATCCAAAGAAGTGGATATGCAGAAGCCGTAATCAAAACATCCGGTAAAAACAAAATGCTTGATATCTGGGAAATCATTATATTAGGATGTGTTGTCAGCTACCAGTTGGCACTTAGCCATAAAGTTGATCCTGCAACTAATGAAATGGTAAATTATCTTAAATCAGAATTAGGATCATTCCAAGCAGATTTTCACAAGGGGCGTGGATCTTCCATACCGACAATTTTGTAGATTCATATATAATTATATACATATTCGTGGGCTCGTAGTTCATCTGGTAGAACACCCGATTCGCATTTGGGAGGCAGGCGGTTCAAGTCCGCCCGAGTCCACCATAAGATACTTTCGCGCTTTTGAAATAAAATGGAGGCAATCAATTTACTTCAAAATGGTTTCGCGCAAGATTTAGAATGTCCCACTAATTTCATCTCCAAATAGAATTTGTGTCTTTTGCTATATTGACTGTTGACTATAGGCCTGCTTTTGTATAAAATTGTCATATGTCTACTGTAACTGGTTGTCCTGTAACTGTCGTTGAACCGTTTAAATTAGGGGAGCAGTTAGGTCCTGTTGATCGGTTTACCGCTATTAACGCATTTGTTAGAAGTTTGTCTGACGTTACTCCGGGATTACTTGAAGAAGCTGGGGTGATAGTTTTAGCGGATAGAGACACTTTTGGATGCGGCGAAAATGTAGAAGCTTATATAATGGCAAATGAAGAAAATCGTCAACTTCTACGTTTAAGATATTATAATACGAATTTTCAGGATCGTATGTTTATGTATTTAGAAGCTGAAGAAGTTAATCCTGATAATACGGGCAAACACGTGTCATTGGGATTTTCAGGAAATACAGTAAGTACGGCTTCTTACCGAACCTTCCTAGTGGATGAAGAACATGGATCAGAAGTAAAAAGTGATAAGTGGGTATGTGGTGAGATTTATGGTGGTCAAAATAATCGAACTGCAAGAGCTATGATAGCACACGATGCTTTATCAAGGTTTGAGGATCTTATTATTGAGTTGGCTCCTGAGATTGGCATTGAGATTGAGGTTTCTGATAATCTGAAAGCAGTAAGAGCAGAACAGTGGAGACAAATAGAAGCGAGATGTTCTGATGCAAAGCAGCTTTCAGCCTCTTAGCACCGATTTCTTTTGGTCTATTCACTTTCACAAGTACCAGTTTGCGAATAGGTTTGACCTAGGCGATAGAGTGTTCCGGAGCTATCTATTGATGGCAGATTATCTTTTTTATTCTGATTACTCTTTGTATACCATCAGTTGATGACTGGCAATTACTACTCCTAGCCATTGACAACGGCTTGCCTGTGTGCTAATAATATCCACAATAGGTTAGTTTCCAAACCCTATGAAATCTATCAGGAGTGATTTTAAATCAGGTCGCAATCAGCAAATTTACAATGAATATGTTAGTTCTGATACTTCCTTTAATAGATTGGCTCGTAAGTACAATATTTCTCCTCAGCGTGTGCAGTTTATTGTTAATGATTTAAAGAAAAAAGGTCTTGGGATCAAATTGACTTTGTCTTCTCTCAAAAAAGACAGGGAAGAGTACAAAAATGCAGCAATTGAATTACGTGAAGCGGGAAAGCTTGAAATATCCCTTGAAATGTTTAGTAAAGTGATTGACTGGGATGAAAAAAATCATAACATCCGCGGACTTGTAGATGTGATGGGGCATAAAAGAATAGCCTTTTCATTGATGGCGGATGCAGAAGTGGATAATAAGAAAAAACTCGAACTCCTAAAACAGGCTGAGGAGGCTTCAAGAAAGGCAATTGAGTCCGCCGAAAAGAAAGGAATAAAGGATCTCGCAGGGTCAATTGCTATTCAAAAAGTCCACTTAGTAGGTACTATTATAAAGCGGGTAAGTTTGATAGGAGCAGATAAGTGTACAAGGGATCTGCTTGAAGCATTAAAGCTTGTCGAAGATGCATTGAAAGATCTGCCTGGGTCAAAATCGCATAAATCATGGGCTCTTTTAGGCAAGACAAAGATTTTACATCTTTTAGGTAGAAAAGAGGAATCGCTGGATACTCTTTCAGAAGCTCAAAAAAACCTTCTATTGGGATATGACGAAGAGATGAGAAATAAAGATCAAGGTCGAATGAAAATGAGGGTTTGGGCAACTGGAATCCTTTTGGCATATGCAGAATTTTGTAAAATAGAGGATATGCCCCTTTTGGCTGAAATTTATGCGCAAGCAGTTGCTAATCAACCTGATCCTGACAAAGTGCTAGTTGCAAGAAAAAAGTCAGCAAAAGAGATACTGGGATCACTCCAATTTTTTAGGTCAAAGTCTTCTAGCTGATAGCAGACTTCTTATAATGCGAGCGAAATACCCCGACCGTAATGTCGAGGGATTTGAACCATAAAACTCGCGAAGCGAGCATTACAGCATACCGCGTGCGTAAGCTCGCGGTAGTTGATTATTTAAAAACCGCCTCTTTCAAATAGCTCTTAATTAAAGATTGATAAGGTATATCAATATTTGCCCAGAATTCTCTTTCTTCGTCTTCGTTTTTAAATTTTGGCAGTTTAAGTTGCTTCTTCATATAGATTTACCCATCAGACTAACAGAATTGACGACGTTAATAGTAATTTGAAGTCCTTTAAGTCTTATTGACTTCAAGAGGAACAACCGTAATATTCTGTGGCAGATCACTTCGTGAGTTAATTTTATATTCTTTCTTTGTTTCTGCCTCTGCTCCGAATTCTTTAATGAAATCCTCTAGTGTTGCTAAATTTTTGAACTGCTCGGGAGCATTTGGCATTTTGTAATGCATTGGAATTACTACCGACGGCTCTATTGACTCAATTATTTCTATAGCTTCTTTAGCGCCGATGGTGTAAAACCCGCCGACTGGGATCATTAAGATGTCAACAGTATCCAACGATTCTAGCTGATCTTTTGACAAGGGAGCTCCAAGATCGCCAAGATGTGCAATCCTTATATTTTCGGCATCAATTGCTGTTATCGTATTTAATCCGCGTTCTTTGCCGTCTGATTCATCATGAAAGCTTTGAATGCATTCGAATCGTATCCCTTTGACTTCATATTCTCCCGGAGTGTCTATAAGAAAATAATCTTCGCCAGATATCCCTTCTATACCGGCAGTAAAATTATGATCGGGATGCTGATGGCTAGTAATAACGATATCAGCTTTTTGCACAGGGAAGGGAAGCCCAACCATTTTTGGGTCAAAAGGATCAATAATAATAGTAACTTCTTCGCCTGTTAGAGATTTGGTGGAAATTTTAAAACTTGAATGCCCGAGATAATTGATTTTCATAGTATGGAGTTATTATAACATCTGTAAACGTGGAAATTCCCTTGACAAACTCAAACAACTTTTTGGTTGTTGTGATGAGTTTATTTAAGAAACAACTTTTGGAGTTGTTCGCTTATGGCTGTTTAGTGAAATGCTAGTCAGCTATTATAAAGATTTCTGAATAAACGGTGGAACGTTCTCTAATAGAATGCTCACTTTCTTTTTCAGTTGAATATTCAAATGTGATCATATATCTGCCTTGAGTCAATTTAGCAAGTACTTTTTCTGTTATTTGACTTGTTATGCTTTCATTTGGCAACAGTGTTTCAACGGGTGGTGCAAGCATACAAATTTTTTGTTCACCTTGTATTGGATAGAAACTTCAGCTGATGGTAGTTGTGTCGGAGGTATTAGAGTTGGTAAATTCTCTACCGATGTTGTGCTTTTAAATATATTAAAAAATGAAATGAAGGGTCTGCATGAACCTCCGGCTAACGATCCCAGTCTTGCTGATTTACAGTAAGATCCTGTTGGACATTGAATGTTATATGACCAGTCGTCGCCACAACTCAAAGGTTTTTTGAAGAATTGTTGATAAAGATTAAACTGCCAAAAAATAAATATTCCAAAGATAAAAGTACATACCAATACAAAAACCCGTTGTGGCTTCATATGTATAGGTATTATAGCATTTGTGATTTGGTGCCGAGGGAGGGAGTCGAACCCTCACCCTTATTGCTAAAGACGGGTTTTTGAGACCCGCGCGTCTGCCATTCCGCCACCTCGGCATGTTTTGTACATCAATCATTATCTATGCGTTTTGCCCTGTTGTCTACAGTACGCAGTAACCTCGGTGGGTAGAAGAGCCTCACTTATATCGTGCGCTTGATTTCTTGTTCAAGTGTTTTTTTAAAATTTCTAACGATTGACCAGTGGCTCTTAGGAAGGAATATTTTCAATTCTTGTTCAAATAGGATATTGGTTTTACTTAATAAGATTAAAACTTTTTCAAGTATTCCTTTGTCCTTAGTTGACAAAAGATTGGCTCTTAGTATGTAGTACAAGTCGTAAAAGTCCCTAGCTTTTTGCCGTGTTAACAAAGCTTGAACTTTCTCTGAAATAAGTTGATCTTGTGAAAGAGTTACAAGCGTGTAGGGGGGAATAAAATCATTCACAACTGTAGTCAGTTCTCCCTTGTTAACCCTTTCCCTCTGGGAAATCTCGAGTTGAATAGCTATCTCTTGGTTGTTGAGAAAGAAATGGATAATAGCTAAGTAGCCCCCGCTTGTCTTTTTTGACTCTTTAATATCCACATTAATTCCTTCACGTTCAATCTCACCTATTGTATGAATAACTATGTCTTCTATCTTCTTTATCGCTGTTTTTGTTGAACTAAAATCTAAATCTTCTGAAAAGCGCGGGCTTTGGTAAATAATTCGTAAAGCGGTTCCACCCTTGAAGAAAATTTTGTTTGAATCTGGTTGTTGGTAGAAATAGGAAAGGAAGAGATTTTGAATATATTCTCTTTGAATATTTAACTCTGTTGATTGCAATTTCTGTGCTAAACTTTGGATTACGGATTGTGAAATCATCTGAATTGGTTGATTAAATTTAATAGGCGCTCGTTTTTAAATAATCTTGCGTATGCAGTGATTTTTCTCCTGTTTAGATCCTCTGTTTTATAAAAACTTTTGTTTCTCAAATTCTTAAACAGGCGCTCATTTTCGGGACATTTCTGAAGTATAAAGAAATATAAATAATCAATTAATGCCTTTTCTTTGTCGGCTATTAGAAATGATTTTTGATCTTGTCTTACTAAAGCGTAACCGGTATATGCTTCCCTTTTAATTGTTCTATAAGAAAACGAGGAGCTTGTTGTTGTAAACAGTCGTGTGGGTTTTGTTGTTGCCGAGGTAACAACATATGGCATTTCAGGAAGCAGGTGGTAATGAGCAAGTGCATATTCAAATGAAATATAGGATGGTTTATAGATTGTATTGGCAATTTCCTCCTCAGAAGGCATGTCAGTTTTAAGAGTATAGATTCCTCGTTTTAACCTCGCAAGAAGACCCTGTTGGACTTGGGTTTCTAAAAAGTACTTTGCTGGGTAAGGTGTTGTATTAAAGGCATCCATAAATTCACCTGCGCTAAAGATCCTTAGTTTTCGTTTAAGTAACTCTTCCCGCACCTGAATCGGTTTCGGTAAAGTGTACATATTTGCACTTAACTGAAATGAGTATATTGGACTATCAACTGCTTGTCAAATTAAACACCTCAGTAAAGTATAAATATTTGCACTTAACTGAAATGGCTGTGCAGTAAAGGGATCCTCCAGTGTTTGTATTAGTTGGACTATAGGAGCGGTTTCGTCCTTTTTTAACTTCTCTAATAAGATATAATGCAGATAGAATTATGGCAGACGTAAAAATTCAACCTCAAAATGTTGATGCAGAAAAAGCTGTTTTGGGAGCGATCTTAATAGATAAAGATGCAATTGTAAAAATCGCCGAGTTTTTGATGCCCGAGCATTTTTATGCAGACAAGCACGGCATGATTTTTGAAGTAATGCTTGAGCTTTTCGAAGGCAGGGAGCCGATTGATGTCGTTACTCTTCCAGATCGTCTGCGGAAGAAAAAAACTCTTGAGAAAGTAGGAGGAGTATCCTATATCAGTGATCTTATAAATGATACCCCAAGTGCCGGAAATGTTGAGAGCCATGGAAAGCTTGTTCGGGATGCATATATCCGAAGGAGTCTTATAAGAGTTGCCTCAGAGCTGAATGATCTGGGATTTCGGGAAAATGATCGGGTAGAAAATTTACTGGACAGTGCAGAGCAGAAGCTTTTCGGCATTTCTGAACAGCACCTGCGCGGAGAATTTGTTTCTCTGAGACAAACCCTAGAAAAAAGCTTTGATGTACTTGATGAGCTTTACAAGAATAAAGGCCAGCTTAGAGGAATTGCAACCGGGTTTAAGTCGCTCGATTCTAAATTGAGCGGGTTTCGTCCTTCGAACCTCATAATTATTGCTGCCCGTCCATCTGTCGGGAAATCGTCACTTCTTTTAAACATGGCTCAATTTGCAGCTGTTAATAACAATGTTCCTATTGGAATATTTTCTCTTGAAATGAGCAGTGATGAACTTGCCATTAGAATGGTGGCCTCACAGGCAAATATAGACAGCTTTAAGATAACAAGCGGGAGGCTAAGCGACAGTGAGCTTGCAGCCTATGGTGAAGCTGCAGGGATTTTGGCAGACGCTCCGGTTTATATTGACGATACTCCAAGCCTTTCGATTATGGAGCTTAGGACAAAAGCTCGAAGGCTTCAGTCAGAAAAGGGAGTAAAGATGATACTCATTGACTATTTGCAGCTTATGCGCGGCAGCAACCAGGAAAATAGAGTTCAGGAAGTAACAGAAATTTCGTGGGGCTTAAAAGCTCTGGCAAAAGAATTGACTATCCCTGTGGTTGCTGCCGCGCAGTTAAACCGTTCTGTCGAGCAGAGGGGAACACGCGTCCCCCAGCTAAGCGATCTAAGAGAAAGTGGAAGCATTGAGCAGGACGCCGACGTAGTTATTTTTCTTTACCGCCCCGACGAAGAAAATCACAGTGAAGTTATGCTGACAATAGCTAAGCATCGAAACGGTCCAACAGGAACAATCCCCCTCCATTTTATCGGCGAAAGAACAAGATTTTATGAGCAGGCTAAATCAGAAGATAAAGGAGGATAGCCTCTGGGGACAGCCTCCCATCTTCTTGACAATACCTGGCACTGGCTGCATATTTAGTTTTGCCACAATATGATTAACGTAAATGAACTTCGAAACGGGACTCTTTTTGTCCACAGCAACAATCCATATAAGGTTTTAAATTACGAGCACATAAAAACAGCCCGCGGTGGTGCGACAATCAAAGTAAAGGTTCAGAATCTTGAAAGCGGGGCAATAAAAGAGCTGTCTTTTAATAACGGCGACCGCCTCGAAGAAGCTGACCTTGAAAACCGCAATCTCCAGTTCCTTTATAACGACGGCGAGAAGCTTCATTTTATGGACATGCAAGAATATACCGAAACTGAAGTTAATGTTTCTATCATTGAGCACGAATCAAAATTTCTCCAAGAAGGGAAAGACTACCAGGTCGTTTACTTTGAAGGGAATATCATTTCTTTGATTCTTCCTGCTAGCATTTTTCTCAAGGTTGCTGAGGTTCCTCCTGCTGTTCGGGGAAACACCTCCGGCCAGGTTACTGCAGCAGCAGTCCTTGAAAATGGATTAAAAGTTGAAGTCCCTTCATTTATTAAAGCCGGAGAAATAGTGAAAATAAACACCTCAACAGGAGATTATTCAGGCAGAGGCACCCAAAGATGACCGCAGTAAAAAAGATATTTCTTTCGGTTTTTGTCAACAAAAATTTTCTAAAGCTTTGGTTAGCCCAGATATTGTCCCAGTCTTCAGTTAATATTTTAACTTTTGTTTTAGCGATATCGGCTTACAACGCAACCAAAAGCAATGGAGCAGTTTCGTATGTAATTATAAGCTTTGGCGTCGCCGCGCTGATATTTGGAGCTCCGGCTGGTGTAATTGTTGATTATCTTGATAACAAAAAAACGCTGGTATGGTCAATAATTTTAAGGGCTCTTTTTATACTGATTCTTTTGTTTGCAACAAACAATCTACTGGTTACCGTTGCACTGGCTTTTATTCTCAATTCTATTACCCAGTTTTTTTTCCCTGCAGAAGCTTCTGCAATTCCTCTGATAGTCAAAAGGGGAGATTTGCTTTCGGCAAATTCAATCTATTCTATGACTTATTTCATTGCTCAGATTATTGGATTTGTCTCGGCCGGATTTCTTCTTGAGATGCTGCAATTTAATTTTACAATCGTTTTTTTGACCATCCTATTTCTGATTTCGGCATACCTAGTATATACTATTAATTTTCCGCCCAGCGAAAAAATCAAGCTCAATTTGTCAAAGCTTTCTGACCAGGTAATCTTGGAGTTTAAAAAAGGAATCTCTTATATAAAAAGACACAATAATGTAAAACTCCCGATTTATTATCTCGCGCTTTCTCAGGTATTAACGGGTACATTATTGACCCTTCTGCCCGGATACGCTGTAGAGGTTTTGGGACTTAAAGTTGAACAGACAAGTCTCTATCTTGTTGCCCCAGTTGCAGTGGGAATGGTCATTGGATCAATATATCTTAATCGCTTCGGCAAAAAATTGAACCGCGACAAGATTGTTAACATCGGCTTCATAGGAGGTTTTATCTCCCTTGCTATGCTATCTGTTATACATAGAGTTGGGTTTGAAATGTTTTCTCGCAATATCCAGATTTCTAAAAACCTCCCATTTGCTTACAATACATTTCTTGGGGTAGATCTTTTATTTTTCAGTATCCTTTTTATGGGATGCGCCGGATTGTTTAATGCATTTATTATTATTGTTAACAATACACGCCTTCAGTCTAAAACAGAAGAAAAAATGAGGGGAAGGATATACGGAGTTCTGCAGACCGGCGTCACAATTGCTGCTTTCCTGCCAATTCTTCTTGCCGGACATCTAGCCGATGTCTTTGGAATCAACAAAATAATATTTGCGATAGCATTACTTATGCTGATGGCCTATGCAGTAGTAAAACCCAGGCATGCAGACCATAGATCAACTACCGTGAACCGACCATTCTAGAAGTCCGCTTTGTGTACTTGACTCCAGTTTCGAATGCGGATGAGCGAAAATACGGGTATAATGTCTACCAGAAAGCGGAAATCATATGAATCTAGGCCAGCTTACGATTTTCTTCACTATACTTGCATTTATTACTTTTGCCTTCGTGTACTGGAAGGATGCAACAGCTGAAGGCTTCAGCACCGACAAAATTATAGACTCTTTTTTGATTATTATTTTAGGAGGCCTCCTCGGAGGCAAGCTCTTGTTCAGACCAATAAGCCTCAATTACTTCAGATATGAAATTTTGTCCTCTTCGCTGATATTAGAAGGGGTTCTTGTTGGAGGTGCTGTCTTCGCATATTTGCTTATAAGGCGGAATAAATGGGAAGCTCTTAAAGTAGGTGATATGATTGCCCCCGGGCTCGCAATTTTTCAATGTATTTTCTTTTTGGGCTTTTGGCTTTGGGTGAGACAGCTTTCCCATTTGCTTATATTTGCAGGATTTGCGCTTTTGTACCTTATAATAAGGTTTCTGAAATACAGAAAATATATGGGAAACAGTGCCCAGTTTCTCATTTTAAAGCGGGCAAACAGGCCGATTTTTACAGGAGGCCTTCTTGCGGTGTACTTGACCGGTTCGAGCCTAATTGCTATCCTTTTTCTGCTTGTTTATGTGAATCTTTCTTCATGGTTCTGGTATTTTCAATTAGTGTTTTATTTGTCTGTTCTAGCCGGGTCCTTTATTTTTATTAAAAGACATACAGGCCAAAAAAAATCCAATATGAATTTCAAAGCATCATTAGATAGTAATTTTGTTAAAAGAATAAAGGATAAGTTAATTAAAAGCAGCAAGGAAGTAGAAAAAGAAGCCGAAAGGCTGGCAGAAAAGGATCCATTTATTCAGGAATATAAAGATGACGGGTTTCGAAATGTCGATTCGCCAGAAGAAGAAGCTGACGATTTGCTTGAGCACCAGAATACCAGTGTTATTTTGACAGAACTCAAAAAATCCAGGCAGGAAATATTAGGTGCCCTGTCGCGTATAAAAAACAAAAAATACGGCACTTGTGAAAACTGTGGAAATAAGATTAGTGTGCCAAGGCTTGTTGCGTACCCAACTGCAAGATACTGCATTAAATGCAAAGAAATCATCGAAAAGAGAAAGCGGTGAGCCCGCATATATCCCCTGAAGTTGTTTCAGTTAAAATCCTTTATGAGGACGATTTTCTTCTTGCTGTTCTGAAGCCTGCTGGGATGGTGGTAAACCGTTCAGACACTTATAACGGATTTACACTTCAGGACTGGATAGAAAAGTCGAATGTTATTAAAATAGAAACCAAAGAGAAAGAATTTATGAGCCGTCTTGGTTTGGTTCACCGGCTTGATAAGGAAACATCAGGAATAATTCTAATTGCCAAAGACGCTAATACTTTTAAAGCCCTGCAGGAGCAATTCAAAACCCGTACAGTAGAAAAAACTTACACAGCGATTGTCTATGGAATTTTTGTGGATGTTCCAGACGGGGGAGTGATTGAGATAGATGCTCCTATCGGACGCAACCCTAAAAATCGCGAAAGATTTGCCGTAGTAGAGAATGGAAGAACCGCTGTAACTGAAATAAAAGTAATACATAATTATTTTATTGATTTCTCAAGCCAGTTTGCGCTGGTCGAATGTATTCCTAAATCGGGCAGAACTCATCAGATCAGAGTTCATCTAACAGCGCTTAGCCATCCTGTGATAGGCGATAAAATATATTCTGGAAGAGTAAGATCCTTAAAAAACAAGGAAATGTACAAAAGGCAGTATCTTCACGCTATGAGGCTTAAATTCAACCATCCAGCAGACGGCAGAAGAATGGATATAAAATCTGAAATCCCCGTAGATATGCAAAATATGCTAGACTTTTTAGAGAAATCGGCCACCTGCGATGGCCTAAGAAGTCGCCCTGTGGCGACTGAAGCTGGAAATTTAAAGCGCTGATTTCTAAAGGACAGGATTTATTATGGATACTTTCGTTGAAATAAGTCTTGTTCTTGCTGTAGCAGCGGTCTTTTCGGCAGCAATACGAATAGCGAAACAACCGGTTATTATTGCCTATATATTAACTGGACTCTTGGTCGGCCCGTCAGTTTTAAATATCATAAAAACACCGTCGTCTCTGCAGGTTTTTTCTGATTTTGGAGTTGCTCTTTTACTGTTTATCATTGGCTTGAGCCTAAGCCTTAAAGTTGTCCGAGAGGTCGGCAAAGTATCTCTTATCGCAGGGTTCTTGCAGATAATTTTTACTGCTGCTATTGGAATAGTACTTGTTAGAGTTTTTAATTTCTCGTGGATTGAGTCAATCTATCTCGGTATAGCATTTACATTCAGCAGTACTATCATTATTTTAAAACTATTATCTGACAAGGGAGACATTGAAAAACTCCACGCGAAAATTTCAATGGGAATACTCCTTGTACAGGACGTTATTGTAACAATAATTCTTATTGGCATCACTTCCACCTCGCGAAACGGAAGTATATCTGAAATCGCTCTTGGTATGATAGTCCGCGGGGCAGTTATGATTGCTGTCTTTTACATTTTTGCAAGATTTATCCTTCCTAAAGTTGCTTTGTTTTTTGCCAGATCTCAAGAATATCTTTTCCTTTTCTCAATAGCCTGGGGAATGGGGGTTGCCTCTCTTTTCGCGGTTTTAGGATTTTCAATTGAGATAGGTGCACTTTTTGCTGGTGTAACTTTATCGCTTTTTCCATACCATTACGAAATGTCCGCTAAACTTAGGCCTCTCAGAGATTTCTTCTTGATTATGTTTTTTATTCTTCTTGGGCTTCAGTTAAATATCGGTTATGTTGAAAAATATCTTTTGGCTGCCACGATATTTACTATATTTATTTTGATTGCAAAGCCGGTAATAGTTCTGCTGGTAATGAAAAAACTTGGTTATAAAAAGAGAGTGTCATTTCTTACTGCGGTAACTATGGCTCAAATCAGCGAATTTTCTCTGCTAATGATTGCGATGGGGCACAAACAGGGGCATATAAGCGGAGATATTATATCGATTATCACTCTTGTTGGGTTATTTACAATCACGCTTTCTTCTTACATGATTTTATATTCAGATGGGCTTTACCGTTATCTTTCGGGTGTATTCAAATTTTTGAGAGACAAGAAGGAGGATGGGGTGCCGAGTATCAGAAATTACGACGTAATACTCTTTGGCTACAACCGCATAGGATTCGATTTTGTTTCTATATTTAAAGAATTAAAAGTAGAATATCTAGTCGTGGATTTCAACCCAGTTGTAATAGAGCAGTTGGAAAATCAAGGAGTATTATGCAGATATGGCGATGCAGGGGATGTGGACTTGCTTGAAGAACTAAATTTGATTGATGTCAAAATGATTGTTTCGACAATCCCTGACTTTGAGACAAATGATTTTATTTTAGAAATTGTACGAAAGGACAAGTTAAAAGCAATTGTTCTGGTTGTTGCCCACAATATATATGACGCCAAGAGACTTTACAAAAGTGGAGCTGATTACGTTATTATGCCTCATTTCCTCGGGGGAAAATATGCTTCTAATATGGTAATGCGCTATAAATTCGATCGAATGAAGTTCGAACACGAGAAAGAGAACCAGCTGAAAACTTTGACTGAAAGGGAATATTTGGGGCATGAGCATCCGGCTATTAGAAAAGATCGTTGATAGGGAAGACGATTTTCTTATGGATTCTGCCAACTTGCGTCCTCGTCCGCCTCAGGAGGATTTGAGCCATAAAACTCGCAAAGCGAGCATTACTTTTCCACCGAAGGTGGGAATGCAAGGAACGAAGTGACGCTACTTTTCCACCGAAGGTGGGAATGCAAGGAACGAAGCGACGCTACAGCATACCGCGTGCGCTGTGCCTGCCTCTGGCATGGTAAGCTCGCGGTAGTTGATATTGTCCATATCAGTTATATTCTGATATGATGTTAGAAAAGGTTAAACGGGCAGGGCTTTTATATAAAAATGCCTAAAAGAGGGACGGCGGGCTATACACGTCTACAGAGAAAAGTAAATAAAAAAATAAAGCGCAGATATCCTAATACCAAACGTAAAGCAAGGATAGTGGCATTGAGTCTCGTTTCAATTTTATTTACCTCCCTGATTTTATCTGCCGTTTTAATTTATAAATTTGTCAAAGCTCCTTTTTCCAGTGTAGCAAATGTTGATATAGATGACACCGGAAGGGTGTGGAAATCTTATGAGACAAATATCCTTCTTATAAAGGTTGACGATATTAATGACAAATCATCTAGGATTGTAAAACTTTCACTTATAAACTTCAGCCCAGATACAAACAGATATGCGGTATATCATATTCCGGTTGACGTTCCGATAGAATATGCATTGAATTACGGAGAAGGACCGCTGTCTGACATATATAAAACCGGAAATCTTGACGATGACCGCGGGATTTATTTGATGAGAAAGACGATCCTTCGGCTTTTGGCGGTGGATGTCGATGGATACATAATTGCAGACAACACTGGAATGGCGGAAATATATGAAATTATTAGAGACATAGATGAAACAGACCTTTCAACTGCTTTGCGTTTGAGAAATACATTTAAGATCCCAAAGCTGATAATTACTTTTCGCGAAATTGCCCTGACCAATCTGAAGGCAGCAGATATTGCTGACATAATAAAGTTTGTTAAAAGAACGTCTCAGTCATCCTCTTATGTGATGGATCTTACAAAATATCAGCTTCTTGATCCCAGCAAATGGGATAATTTGTGGCGCGAGAGGCTGAGTATTTCAGAAGTAAAGAAAGAAGCTGTAAAGGTTTTTATTGTTAATGCCTCGAAGGATCCGAAAGTGCCTGGCCTTGCCCAGTGGGGGGCTCGTGTTGTTCTAAACCTCGGAGGCGCGGTGCTTGAAACAGACAACTCCTTTGTAGATTTCTTAGAAAACACAGTCGTGGCGAAAGATCCTGAACAGGTTACTGTAGTCCGTCTTGCCGAGACGCTGAGAATTAAGAAAGTAATACACGTCAATGACCTCGATCAGAATCTTGGTTATAATCAGCAGTTTTTTCGAACACCGGTATCCATTGTATTAACCAGTTTCTGATATAATTGATTCATGTCAGGACACTCAAAATGGTCCACTATTAAAAGGAAAAAAGGAGCACTGGATGCTCAGCGCGGTAAGGTGTTTTCAAAACTTGCAAGGGAAATTATAATCGCCACACGCGAAGGAGGGGATGACATTTCAGCTAACCCGACTTTAAGAACTTTCGTGGATAAAGCTAGAGAGCAGAATATGCCGAAGGAGAATATTGAACGGGCGATTAAGCGCGGAGCTGGAAAGCTTGAGGGTGTCCAGATAGTTGAGTCGCAGTACGAAGGATACGGTCCGGGAGGGGTAGCCTTTTTGATAAACTGCCTGACAGACAACAAAAACCGTACAGTATCAGAAATCAGGAACATTTTCACGAAAAACGGCGGTTCCTTGGCAGAGGCAGGAGCCGTTTCTTATATTTTTGCGAAATCTCCAGACCGGCCTGTTTTTAGAGTACCTCTCGAAGATAAAACGAAATATCATTTTGAATCCCTTTTAGACCAGCTTGAAGAACTTGACGATATTGTGGTCATATACCATAACGCACAAATCTAGTAATATCATTGTATGATTCTTTTCGGAGTAGACCCCGGTACGGCAACAACCGGATATGGTGTTGTTTCGGCAGACTCAGATGGTTTAATGACTTCTATAGATTACGGACAGATTAAGACTTCTAAAGATCTTCTTATGACAGAAAGGCTTTGGAGAATATACAACAGTACAAAAGTCCTTGTCCAAAAGCACAAGCCGGACGTAATGATTGTTGAACAGATTTTCTTTAATACAAACACAAAAACTGCAATAACTGTAGGCCAATCGAGGGGAATTATCCTCCTTGTAGCGGGGGAGCATAAGATCCCGGTTTTTGAGTACACTGCCCTGCAGGCTAAAATGGTTTTGACTGGCTATGGCAGATCAGAAAAAGAGGTTGTTAGGGCAAAGGTTGCAGAGTTTTTGAATATTAAAACAACAATAAAACCCATAGATGCTTCTGATGCGCTCGCGATCGCGATCTGCCATGGTATAAAAGTTTTGTCAAAGAGCTGATTATGTCTAGAAAGCTAGGTTTTTTGATTATATCAATAAAGATTGCTTTTAGCGCATCTTACCTTTATGCCACAGACTTTTATAAGTTCGGTTTTATATTAATCGGCACTTTTATTGCAGCTTTGGCGATTACATCCTATCTATTTATTAAACTATACGAGGACTCGAGAGTTCTTCATAAGCTTGTGAGTTTTTTGCTTTTTGAGATATCAGGTCTGATGGTATTGTATTTTTTCCCGAATCTTGGGTTGTCTTCTAAGCTTGCTTTTATTTTTATTCTTTCTTTGATTTCATATCTGTATATGCTTTCAATAAACGTCTATATGGTGTCAGAAAGGCAGGACGAAAACATTCCCCTTCTTGAGCCTTCAAAAGTTATGGTTTCTATCAGCCAAGTAGTGACTGTGTTTTTTATGTCCTTGATTGTATATAAAAGCATCTTCTTTATTAACTCGGGTTTGACTGATTTAATATTTAAAATATTTCTTTTTTCAGGATTGTTTTTTCTTCTTATAAAAACAAGCAAATGGTTCTTTTTTGCCGGTAGAGCAGGGGAGGATGCTAAAAAAGATTCAGATGCAGCGAGTGCATTCGGCCTATTAGAGGTTCTTTTGCTGTCACAGCTTGCATGGGTTTTGACTTTATACCCATATGAGGATATCGGGCGTTCTGCTTTGCTGGCTGGGTTTTATTATGTAAGCAATAATTTTATTCTAAGCTATTTAAATCACCGGGTTACTGTCAGAACATATATTGAATCTGTTGTTTTATTAGGAGTAATTTTCTTTTTAATATTTTTCCTTTAGTACGGGCATAATCAGTTGGGAAGGGGAGTATGCGGGAATTATTTGGGCTGTAGCACGATATCCTATAGGCCATTGTTTCTAAAGGCTCTCGGTCAGTATGTCCTATAATAAGGTGTCATAATTTGTCATTCATGCCTATTGGATGAAATCTTTAGCACAAGATATTTCTCTTATATTATTTCTCCGTTGCCAGCCTAAAGGACATGGGAAATACTTTTATTTATCTTTATTATTCGATATTTATCGAATTTATCGACAATTTGCGGTGTCTGATCTGAATGCCTCCCTTTTTAGTTTATATGTCTAATATACATCAGGTTTCCTAATTCCTATCCCCGATGTCGTTAAAGATACATATTACGACTAGTTAGGTGTGGATTGTTACCCCCTGCGGGCTTTTATTTCTACTTACTGGTTTGCTGTATCTGTATTAAGTATCATTATTTAATAATTAATTTTTTGTTCCCCTGCCTTGCCATCTTTACTTATTAAGAAATATTAATGCTTAAGTTTTGCAAAATAATGTCATAATCTCGTCCAGGAATTTTTTCTGGTCTTTGCAAAACCTTTATACCTCCTGGTTTTTTTGATTTATTGTCTTAAAAACGACTCCACCAGATGCGTTTTAAGGCTTTTTCGTATTCAAAGACGGCTTCGGGTACCTTTGGCAAATAACGGTATTTGCAAATATAAATAATCCTTGACACAAAGTGTAAGACGTCGTACTTTGTATGTAATGCCTTTGGACAGTTCTGCTATATCCTCTTTTAAGACAAAAACGGATGTTGACACCATTCTCGATCGTAAAAGCTATTCTGCCAATTCTGCCTCTTCAAATTCTTTAAGTTTATCAGTTCTGATCAATCAATTTCTTCAATACTGCGAGGTCGAAAAAAACCTGTCTCCTGGTACTGTTAAAATGTATCATTTCTACTTGAAGGAGCTTTTAGGCTGGTTTCGGCAGTCGCTGTCGAAAGATGTCGTAAGTTATCGTGACCTTACCCTTCAGGCTGTTTCTGATTTTAGAGTTTATTTGAACCGCCGGCAGAGTACAAAAAGCAGAAATTCTTTAAAAAAGAATACGCAGAATCGCTATCTGACTGCCCTTCGGTCTTTTCTGCGCTACTGCGAGGTTGTTAAAGAGCTTGAGTCTCAGGTGCTTCCCGATAAGGTTATTTTAAGTAAGCCTGAACCTAGAATTCCTAAATTTTTGAATTCTGATGAGGTTGATGATCTTGTGAAAACCCAGGATTTGAGCAAAAAAAGCGGAATACGGGATAGGGCGATTTTAGAGTTTTTGTTTAGCACTGGGATGAGAATAAGCGAGCTTGTGAATCTAAACCGTATTGATATAAGTCCGCAGATTCTTGAAAAGCATGAGTTTGCAATAATCGGGAAAGGGCGTAAAGTTCGTACGGTTTACATTTCAAATACTTCGGCGAAATGGCTTAAGCAGTATCTGTCTACCAGAAAGGACAATTTTGTCCCGCTGTTTGTGCGTTACAGCGGAAAGTCTATGGATGAAAATGATCCCAAAGGTGAATCATTAAGGCTGACTCCGCGGTCTATTCAAAGGATGGTGAAGAAATATGCCCACATGGCAGGATTATCTGTTGATGTAACTCCTCATGTTCTTAGACACTCATTTGCGACGGATTTATTAATGGCCGGCGCTGATCTAAGGTCTGTTCAGGAACTTCTCGGACATTCTGATGTTTCGACAACACAGATATATACACATGTAACTAATAAGCACCTCAAAGAAGTCCATGAAAAGTTTCATAAAAGGTAGGATAAAAAAAGAAAGACGGTTCATGTTAGCAGCCCCTTGTTTTCTATGCTATTGGAAGTGAAGGTATTTCCTCTGATTTCCCTTCGGCGATTTGTCCTTCGTAAAAGACCAACCCTGCCTGGTAAATTTCATAGTCTCTAGGATGATATTCTTTGGCTAGATTTCTCAATTCTTCACTTAATGGTTCTTTTTTCCTTCCAGTATTTAGCCTTGGTGCGCCTCCGGGTGGTAATGGGTATCCAGAGAAAAATTTGTCTGCAAAGTATTTTAGACATTCATCGTAATGCTCGGTAATTCCTATGAAAGCAAATCCTTCCGGATATTTTCTATTTAGGTAGCCAGACATCTCATTTCTTGTTTCTTCTAGCCCCATGAAATCTCTAAAATTCATTTTGTAATTAAACCACTTGGGTGCTGATTCTGGAGACGACATGAAATAATTGTATTCTGACAACAACCTTTCTGCTGGATCCCTGACCCAGGTTACTAGAGTAGCATCTGGGAATTGATCTATATATTTGGAAACAGGAAAATGACCATGTATGCATTTTACCCCGTCAGTTAATTTTGTAATCCGTGATGCTTCTCCCATTTTGTCTCTCATGCGTAATAATTCTGCTCCAAATGGGAGTCCTCTTAATGTTTTTCTGATAAGCTGTTTTGTGGGGCTTGATTTTGTTCGATCTAAAGGTCTAGCGAGTATTCCGTAATCTTCAACATACCTGTCACCAAGATTTTTGCGCAAATATTCTGAAAAACTTTGCCCACCGCATTTTGGGATGTGTATACTTAATATCATTTTTTTAAATCCCGTTAAATTTTTCCTAAACAAATGGTGCTTTTGCTGTAGCTCCAGCCTTTTCCTACAGCCCCCTCGATTAGGGGTCACCCCGTTTTCGGGGTGACCCTTATAGCATACCGCTTTCTCGACTGTTCTATGATCTTTTCTCTGTGTTCTGATTTGTTTTTTGGCAGGGGAAGAGAGTAAGAGGTGAATGACTGTGAAGTAACATTGTCGATTGCCAGGCGTGTCATCATTTGATATTTGTCCATACTAGTAAGGTTGTCCGGCTCGATTTTTGCTCCGAATTCGCGGTTTAAAATCTCTGCGTCGCGGGCTCCGACATTAAAGCAGGTTAATGATCCGACATTCCCTAGTATTGCTCCCATTACATTTTCGTCAATCTGCGTAATGTACTGATTTGCCAGTGTTAATCCAAGTCTGTATTTTCTTGCTTCTGATAGTATTTTTGTGAATGCTGAAGTGGCGAAGTTCTGAAACTCGTCAACGTATAGGTAAAAAGGAACTCGTTCCGCCTCTTTTTGATATGCTCTGTTCATAGCAGCAATCTGAATCTGCGTAATTATCATTGATCCCAGAAGCGTCGAATTATCCTCTCCTATCTTGCCCTGGGATAAATCGCACAAAAGAATTTTATTATTATCCATTATTTCTTGGATTTTTACTTTTGACCTTGGATGCTGGATGATTTTTCTTATCATAGGCGAAGTTACAAACTGCCCTACCTTATTTAAAATTGGAGAAATCGCTTCATTCATGAAATTTTCGCTCATTTTTTCGAATTCATCCCTCCAGAACTGCTCAATCGTCGGGTCGTTTATTTTTTCAAGGACGCTCTGCCTGTATTTTTTGTTGTGAAGAATTTTCAGTACGTCGGGCAACGTCGCATTTTCTGTCTGTACCAGAGTAAATAAAATGTTTCTTAATATATGCTCTAATCTTGGCCCCCATGAGTTTGAGTACAGTTTGTAGAATATCGCTATTATTCCTGATACTAAAAGCTCTTTCTGGTTCTCGTCATAAGTTTCCAATATGTTTAAAGGATATGCATATTCTTTATCGGACGGATCGAAATAACAAACGTCGTTAATTCTGTTTCTGGGTATGTACTGAATTATATTTTCAATTGCGTCGCCATGCGGATCCAAAACTGCGATCCCCTTCCCTTTTCGAATATCTTCTATGGCCATGTTATCAATCAGCACCGACTTTCCTGTCCCTGTTTTTCCTACAATGTAAACGTGCCTCATGCGATCACCTGATTTTATCCCAAATTTATATTCTTTATTTTTGTATATTGTTTTGCCGATAAAAGTGATGCCTTTTTTGTCCTCTTTTGTAATTCCCTCATAGGCTATCGGAAGATTTTCAGGAGGCTCCAGCTGAAGGTTTTTGCCCCATCCGATATTAGGAATATTAATGTTTCCTGCAGGAAGGTGCCATAAAGTCGCTATTTCTAAGGTATTCATTAAAATAGAATTTTTCCCGGGCGTATTGTTTACTGCTGATTTTACAGCAGATCCGCTGTTTGCGAAGAGACCCGTTTTCAGGATTAATCTGTTTCCTCCGCTTTGTGAAAATATTGAAAAGGAATTTGACAGGATATCTGTTTTGGATTTATCGTCGGCGATAATTCTTAAATTGACTTTGTATCCGCTGTGTTTGATTTTCTCTTGAATCTGCGCGATTTCCGATTGAGCTGATTTGGACTCTGAGCCTGAAAGAGCGCCCATACGGTATGATGCGCGTGATACCCATGATGAATCGATCGGTGCAATTATCAGTTGGATCCACGAGATTCCTTCCTGGTTGTCGAATCTTGATATGGTTGATAAAACTGATGCAAGCGGATCCGTTTCAGCAAACTGGTCTATGGTTTTTATAGAAAGAAAATCACTACCTGAATAAACAAGTTCTGCCACTGTAAGCTTTTTGGTGCCTATACCTGTGAATTCCTCAAAGGAGTCTAAGTCTATAAGATCAGCTGTTCCGTATCTTGCCAGTATCTGGTCTTTCAAATAGGAGTATTCTTGATCCTGTGTTCCAGCAATAAAGTAAATTGTCTGCTTTACGGCTATGATGTTAAAAGAGTAATAGACTTTTGGAGACTTGCTGAACATCGAAAGAAGACCTTTATTTTTCGCCCTCGAAGAAAGGCTTGATATCAAAGCAAGCGCCTGATCGTACGTGTATTCGTTATTTCTCGGGATCTTAATAACCGCAAACTTCATTACTGAAATTATACATCAAAATAAAGCTAGCTTATTAGGCTTTAGGTGAAGAGGTTATAGAATGGTTTTATGCCTTTGTGTTTATGACAAGGATTGATTCTCTTGCGGAACTTTTATATACCAGTATTGATTTCCTGCTGTTGTACCAGTTTTTATTAAATCTTTAGCTTCTGAGTTTGTTTGCAGCCTGACCAGGTTCGCAGCTATTAATGGAGGCATTTGACCTATTCGGCCCATTATTGTAGTAGGATCAATGACCCAGATGGAGGCATTTTCATTATATGTGCTAAATCCCGCTTGGCTTATTTGACTAGGAAGTTTCTTGTAAAAAAGAGACAGAGCTTGTGCCAGTTGAAAATAATATGGATATTCATCACCCTCTATTGGAGGATCTTCAGCGCGGCACAGTAAATGCTCAAATATTGGATTAGGAACTGCCCAAAGTGCCAGGTCAATATCCCAAAAAAAATCCTCGGTAATTTCTTCTTTGTTTTTTAGTCTTTCGAAATTTCCTCTGCATGCTGTGCGCAGTCCGAAGATCGTTGGTAGGTTGGATTCAGTGGTAGGGTTAGGTTCGTTAGAAAGCGGTGTTGATTCAAGTAATTCGTCCATTGCCCAAAGGATACTATGGGACGGTGTTTTTGTCAACGAAAAGTCCTTTCATATTCTTTATCGGTCTAAATGATTTTCTGTGGATTTTGCATGGGCCGTATTTGCTTATTGCTTCTAAATGAAGTTTTGTTCCGTAGCCCACATGTTTATCAAATCCATATTCTGGATATAATGGATGGAATTTCTCGCGCATGAGTTTGTCTCTATAGACTTTTGCAATTATTGATGCTGATGCGATTGATATTGAAAGTAAATCTCCATTAGTTATAGGAGTTTCTGATATAGGGATCATCCTATTGTCTTGAGATTGGTAGGTTTTGTTCTCGCTTGAAAATATACTAAAATGATCTACCAGAACATGCTCCACATTCTTTATTCCCAGAGCTGCCTTTCTTAGGGCTTTTTTGTTTGCCTCCCCTACCCCAAGTTCGTCGATTTCTTCTGAGGAAACCTCTACTATAAAGTACTCAAGGCAGTAATTCTTAATTAAATCTGCAAGCTTTTCTCTTTTTCTGGGTGAAACTTTTTTCGAGTCTGTAATTTCGAGTAAAAATGAAAGCTCGTTAGAGGCCTTTTCGGACTTCATTTTCTCCCAATCGAACGTCGCAATTTCTGGTGACCATGCTACCGCACATGCTACTAACGGGCCCGCTAGGCATCCCCGCCCTACCTCATCAACTCCTATAACAAATTTTAATCCTCTACCCCACAGCTCTTTTTCGTACTTAATGTTTGTTAGCTTCATTGTTTTCTTGTCTTGATTGAGTTTATTCCCCGGCACTTTTCTTATGGTATCACAGCAAGTTCAAAAAAAGTTTGCCGAATATTAATGATGCGTAAAGTATTTTTTAACTTTTGGCCGGTACGATTGAAGTGTGTGGGCCGAGTGCTGGTGCCAGGGGATCTCAAGACTTTCCCCCGGCGGGTTCGATTCCCGTTCGGTCCACCAAATTTGATTTGCATCAGAATTGACCGCGCCCGCGCCTTTGGCGCGTGCGAAGCTAGTCAGGGTTCTGCTCGAAATGGGTTCTAACTTTTTCAAACAAACACCACCAGAAAGACCTATACATAATGGCACATTGACAAAATTAATATGAACTTGATACTATTGTTCTAATCTTGAGATCCTAGTGCACGATAACAGCACCGGGGGAAATTAGAAAGGCTTCCGCCAAGGCGGAGGCTTTTTTAGTGAATACCGCCAACAGGAGTTGGCGACTTCCAATGCCTTCACTGCGTGAGGTCGCCAAAGGCGACCGGCCTATTCATCCCCTGACAGGAGGAGTCAGGGGCTTTAATCGGCATAGTAAGAATCATAAATTGCCTGACAAGATTTGGCTGTAATTTCTTCTTGGTATCAAGTTTGCGTTGTCCAGCCAAGCCTTCGTATCATATTGTATTGTACTCAGGTTTCATTAGCTCAACCTCGGGGTGGTATTGCTTAGCCCTTGCTTGTTCTTTTTCGAACCTTTCGTTAATTCTATATGTTTTAATTGCCCATCTGTTAAATGTAGATGTATCAAAATATGTCTCGCCTATATCAAGTGAAAGTGGCAACGAGAAATTTGTTTTCGCCATTTTTTCTTCACTTATTTCCGTCCTATATGTCATTAATACCCAAGTTATGCGGTCAATTGCCTTGTAAAGCGCTGTATTGTAGCAGTGTTGAGCGTATTTTTCGTCATCTACTCCAAAGTTTCTGGTTAAATATCCTGTATAATGCCATGCGCGGTTTTCACGCACTAAAACCAATCTTCTTGATTCCAGATATAATTTTAAACGGTCTGTTGGAGGAATAGACTCATCCTTGCACATTGCAACTTTAGAATCTATTTGTTTTGTAACAAACATTAGAAACGGATCCATCCCGTGTGCGAATTCATGAAACAGCCAGTTTATCCCATATCTATCCTGAAGCCATCTTTTGTCAAATAATATCTGAAACCGGTTTGTGTCAAATTCACCTTTTGCGTAATAGTCGTCCACGGGAATAACTGGAAGCCAGCCGAGTAAATCACGTCCCCTTTGATCTTTAAGACTTTGATAATAGCCGAGATCGTTTATCTCGGGCCTGATTAATGCTGGATCAACTGGATCATCTCTAAAAGTCCTGTCTGATTTCAAAAGTGCAAGGTAATTTTGCGTTTTTTTGTTCCACTCTTCACGAGAGTCAGTTAACTCGGGGGTAAAAAGAAGCAGACTGGAAATACCAATTGGCATGTATTAATAATATCAGACTTTGTTTATTCCTCTTTCTCGAATATCGTTGCTGCAGATACCATGTCGCCTGAATTGAGTCTCATAAGTATTACTCCCTGGGTACTGCGGTTTGTAAGAGTTGGGACTGATGTGACTGGGATTCTTATTATCTGCCCCTGCTCGGATGTAATCAATATATCATTGGATTTGGACTCTATATCGATTATTTTAACGCACACTACACTTCCTGTTTTTGGAGTAGTTTTATGTGCGATTATTCCGCTTCCCCCGCGGTTTTGTATAGAGAAGTCTAATAAACTGCTCATTTTGCCGTATCCGTGTGAAGTAAGGGTGAAAAGCTTTCCGCTGTCTTTATCTCTGTTTGAGATGACCTCCATACTGACAACATAGTCGTCTCCTTTTATCTTAATTCCCCGAACTCCTGAAGCTGATCTTCCCATCGGTCTCACATCCTTTTCTTTAAACCTTATAGATTTGCCTTTTGAGCTTACGAGAATAACATCATTGCTGCCGTCTGTCAGTTTTGTGCTTATAACAAAATCGCTGGGCTTTAGGCTTATTGCAACAATTCCCGTTCTTCTTATGTTTTCAAACTGTGAAATTTCTGTCTTTTTGATCTGCCCAAGTTTTGTTGCTGTCAAAAGGAACATTTTATCCTTTTTCTTTTCTGCTTCTTTATCAAGAGTTATTACTTCGGCAAGTCTTTCGCTTGATTCCATTTCAAGAAGATTCACAACTGCAGTTCCTTTGCTTGTGCGTGATCCTTCGGGTATATCCCAGACGCGCTTTTCATAAATTTTCCCTTTGTCTGACAAAAATAATATTCTGTCGTGTGTTTCGGCATGCCTGAGCATAGACACCTCATCCTCTGACTTGATTTTTGCTCCCATTACGCCCTTTCCGCCACGACTTTGAATTTTATATGTCGACGGTTTTATCCTTTTAATATATCCTGACTCAGTAATTGAAATCAGGGTACTTTCATTTGATATTAAATCCTCTTCTTCGAATTCGCCTACCCGGCCTTTGACAACTTTGGTTTTTCTTTGATCTGCAAACTTATCCTTTATTTCAAGAAGCTCTGATTTAATGATTTTTATCATCTCTTCGGGACTTTTGAGTATCAAGATAAATCTATTGATGTTTTTCTGAATTTCGGCAAGTTCATTTTCGATTTTTTCTCTTTCTAAAGCAGCGAGCCTTCTAAGCTGCATATCTAAAATCGCCTGCGCCTGAATTTCTGTCAGATTGAATCTTTTTACAAGTTTATCTTTCGCCTCATCAGAATCTTGGGATTTTCTGATAAGGTCAATTACCTCATCAATAAAATCAAGGGCTATTTTTAATCCCTCTAAAATGTGCTCCCGCTCGCGGGCTTTTTTCAGATCGTAAATAGTTCTTCTGGTTACAACATTTCTTCTGTGTTTGATAAATTCTTCTATGTATTGCTTTAATCCGAGCGTTTCAGGTTCACCGTTGACCAGTGCCAGCATGTTGACATTAAAAGCAGATTGAAGAGGAGTATATTTATAAAGCGAGTTCAGAATCTTTTGAGGACGGCCTTCTTTTTTGAGCTCAACGACTATCTTAAGATCCTTCTTGCTGCTTTCATCTCTTATCTCACTTATTTCTTTGATTTTTTTGTTAGTTACAAGTTCAGCAATTTTTTCTACAAGCGACGATTTATTAACCTGAAATGGGATCTCTGAAATAATAATTGCGTACCTGCCGTTTTTCAGCTCTTCGATCTTTGCCTTTCCCTGTTGGATAATTTTGCCCCGGCCTGTTGCAAAGTAGCTTAAAGTCTCGGATCGGTCATAAATAGTACATCCCGTTGGAAAGTCAGGCCCCTTTATTACTTCTGCAAGCTCCTCTAAACTTAGGCTGTTTGTGATGTCCCATGGATTTATATCAACTGTGGTTTCAATAAGATCATATGCCTTGATAACCTTTGTTTCTGTTCCTGTCGTATTGGCTTTACCTTTATCAAGAGATAATACTATTCCATCGATAAGCTCACCTAGATTATGGGGAGGAATATTTGTTGCCATCCCAACCGCTATTCCAATGGCGCCATTCATCATAAGGTTCGGAATTACAGAAGGAAGAACCAACGGCTCTTTATACTCCACCGAATAGTTATCAACGAAGTCTACCGTATCTTTATCAATGTCTTTTAAAAGGTGATCGGCGATTCTTTCGAGCCTGCACTCGGTGTACCTCATGGCAGCTGCCGGATCGCCGTCAACATTTCCAAAGTTGCCCTGTCCGTCTATAAGCGGATACCTTAACTTGAAATCCTGCGCTATGTGAACAAGAGCTTCGTAAATGGATGTATCCGCATGAGGATGATACTTTCCTATAACCTCGCCGACAAGCTTTGCAGATTTGCTATATCTTGCGTCTGCATCAAGGTGCATGTCATTTGCAGCAAAAACGATTCTTCTTTGCACTGGTTTCAGCCCGTCTCTTACGTCGGGGAGAGCTCTGGCAACTATTACACTCATTGCATAGTCCAGATAAGCCTTTTGCATCTCTTTGGATATTGGAGTTATTATTACTTTTCCTCTATTGGGGTCGATAACAACATTCTGCTCCTCGTTATCGGCTTGACGAGGATTTTGTGTTCCGCCATCTGCCAGCCCCATTATTTGTTTGTTTTCGTCGTCGTCTGCCATAGTATTTATCCTCGGTACGGTTAACTGATTCGAAAGCAGGTCTCTAATTAAAGAACTGCTGGATCAGCCGGCGGTTCAAACCTCCTCTTCTGGTCTTTAAACTTTTTTTCGTACTCTTTCATGGACCATTCGATAAGCTTGTAAGCTTCCTCTTTGTCCTTAAAGCCTGTTATTTTAACTGTTCCTGGGCCGGTCTGCGCGTATTTGTAAGTCTCCATAAATGTCTGCAGATCTTTTAATTCATATTCAGGGAGATCCTTAACACCATTAACATGAGAATATCTTGGATCGCGGTCATTTACACAGATAATTTTTGAATCTTCTTCATTATTGTCAAGCATTCCCATAAGGCCGACAACTCTTCCGTGGACTATGGCGCCGGGGACAATATTTCCTGTAGTATATACAACAGCATCAAGCGGATCGCCGTCATGTGTATTCCAGGTACGCGGAACATCTGCATAAACAACCGGGTAATGAACCGGACCGTACAGAATTCTATCTACTTCAAGTACCCCATACTCGTTGTTATACTCATATTTTACAAAATCTCCCTTAGCGATTTCAGAAACTAATTTTAACACCTGAGGAGCTTTGTCCTGTTTTATTCCATGAAAAAGATTCATTTTTAAATTTTAGCAAGCGCAAAAAGAGCAATTGATCCGGCAAAGTTAGCCACCGCTGAGATAACAGATCGGCTTTCGCCTTCCCCTTTTTCGCCTGACAAACTATTTATAAATAAATAAACACCTCCTGCAATTATTAAAGATGATACTGCTTCATCTCTTCCTGTCCTGAAAATAAAAATCAGTACAGCAAGACAGATTAAAAGTGCCGTTAATGGAAAGAACTGCACTATTTCGTTGCTTTTAAAGAAATTTTTCAAAGTGTCAAGCATTTTCGGGAAATATATATAAATTGCCAGCGATACGAATAGCCATCCAGTCTGGTATCCGCTTGCTAAATTGAACCGTGTAATAAGACCCTCGTTTTCGCGTATTTCAGACGATGCAAACAAAAAGAGTATTGGAGCAAGCGCAAGATATGATATTTTCTCTATTGAAATTTTCTCCCAAATAGCAGAAGAAAAGCTTTCAGACAAAAGAGCATAGCTGAGCATGGATAAAAGTATTCCGGTAAGCCCTGCCATCTGATATGGAACTATCAGAAGAAAAAATATCTCTAAAATAACTTTGGCGATATTCTTGCCTTTGATAATTACATTTAGAAGCGCGGTCAAAAGACCTCCGATTAATGGAACAGCTATTGTTTCTGTGCCTATTTCTTTAAAAAAGCTGTAGGATATGAAATACGAAGATAATCCAAGTACAGCAGTGGTGACTACCGCCGAGTGCACTGGATTTATTTTTCTTAAGCTGAGAAAGCCTGAGATTGCCTTAAGCAAAAAATATCCGGCAAGAATTGTCAAAATAAAAAGAGGAATACTTATTTCTATATTAAAAGGATCTAGGTTATTGAATCCTCTGAACTTTTGTATTCCGCTTACAAGAGTGATACCAGAAAGGCATATTATGTTTAAAAGATTTACTGCCGTATTGTGCATGCTGTTTGTTGAACCGAGGCGCAAAAAATAATTGGCTGTATTTGCTCCTATCAAAAAGGATGCAGTCATAAGGGGATTATTATTAAACAGCAAAACTACTGCTATTCCAAAGATTACTAAAAATATATTCTGGTTGATTGTACTCTTTGAATTAATGCGCGATGATAAATTGAAAATAAGTAGTCCCGCGAGATATCCGGCTAAGATAAAAAGCGAGAATCCAAACAGAAAACGAATAAAAACAATAATTACTAAATACTGCAGTACTTTTGAGTTAATCAGTTTAATCATAATTTAAGCCTGCAAATCAAGCTCTGCATATGCAGCATTAGCTTGAATAAAATGTTTTCTTGGAGCAACTTCTTTGCCCATCAGCATTTCAAAAGTATTGTTTGCCTCTTCGATATCTTCTATTGTAATAAGCTTTAAAGTACGCTTTTTTGGATCCATTGTAGTTTCCCAAAGCTCGCCGTAATTCATTTCGCCTATTCCTTTGAATCTTCCGATTGTATAGGGTTTTCTTTCTTTTTTCATTTCAGACTCGAATTTTTCAAGATCGTCTTCTTCTAAAAGATATTTCTTATTTTTCCCCCAAGATGCCTTATATAGCGGAGGAACCGCAGCGTAAAGCATGCCGGCCTTCACCAGCTCCTGCATGTGTCTGTACATAAATGTAAGGTATAAAGTTCGTATATGAGATCCATCAACATCAGCATCAGCCATTATGATAATTCTGTGATAGCGGGCCTTTTTAATGTCAAAAAGATCTGAGATACCTGTGCCTATTGCTTGTATGAGATATTTGAATTTTTCTGATTTTACTATCTGATCAAGTCTGGCTCGTTCTGTATTAAGGACTTTACCGAATAACGGTAAAATAGCTTGAAATTCGCTGTCACGGGCTTGCTTGGCAGAGCCCCCGGCTGAGTCTCCTTCGACAATAAAGAGCTCTGCTCGGCTTGGATCTTTTGTCCGACAGTCTGCGAGTTTGCCAGGGAGTCCTGCTCCTTCAAGAGCGCCTTTTCTGATGATGGCGTCTCTGGCAGCGCGCGCGGCCTTGCGCGCGCGCGCTGCTAAGAAGCATTTTCCTGCAATGGCCTCTGCATCCTTAGGATGCTCCTCTAAAAATTCATCCAAAGCATCCTTTGTTATATTTTCTACAGCCGTTCTAGCTTCGGCAGTCCCAAGTTTTGATTTTGTCTGCCCTTCGAATTGAAGTCTTGCAGATGGCACTTTTACTGAGACTGCTACGGTTAATCCTTCCCGCGTATCGTCTCCTGATAATTTTTCATCACTGTTTTTCAAAAGATCGTGTTTTTTGGCATAATCATTTACTGATCTTGTGAGTGCAGATCTGAATCCTGTCAGATGAGATCCGCCCTCGGGGGTTCTTATGTTGTTTGCGAAGCTGAATTCGTTTACGACATATGAATCGGTATACTGAAGTGCTACTTCTACATCTATTCCCGCATCTTCTTTATGTATATAAAATGGTATTTCGTGAACCGGGTCTTTTCCTCTGTTAAAAGCTTCGACGAAAGATTTCACCCCTCCTTCAAAATAAAAGGATTCTATGGTGCCTGATCTTTCATCAATCAGTTTAAATCTCAGTCTTGATGTCAAAAAAGCAAAAACTCTAACCTGCTGGCGTATATTTTTGTAGTCCCACTCAAGAGTTTCAAAGATCTCAGGATCTGCTTTTATGTAAGTGGATGTTCCTCTTTCTTCTGATGCGAGATTTTCCTTCGTAAATTTGCTGTTTTCAAATAAGTCTTCTTTTACAGGAGATTGGACTTTTCCTTTTCTATATTCCTGGTAGTAAAGCTTTCCGTTCTGCCTTATTTCTACCCTGCATTCAGACGATAAGGCGTTGGATACCGAGGCGCCAACTCCATGAAGGCCTCCAGTTACTTTGTAGCCCTTTCCACCGAATTTACCGCCCGCATGGAGCTTTGTCATAACAAGCTCTAAAGCTGAAACGCCGTATTCCTTCTTTATTCCTACTGGAATTCCTCTTCCATTGTCGCTGACTACTGCCGTACCTTTGTCTTTTATTGTTATTACAACCTGATTTGCAAAACCTGCCAGCGCTTCGTCTACCGAGTTGTCAATTATTTCTTTTAAAATATGGTGGAGGCCTTTAGTGTCGGTTGATCCGATATACATTCCGGGCCTGATTCTGACTGGGTCAAGTCCTTCTAAGACCTCTATATCATGCTCGTCATAATGGGTGTCGTTTTGGGGTGTTTTTGTTGAATCCATAGTGTTATCTTGCCCTTATAGTGTATCAGGAGCAGACAGCCAAGTCCAGGGATGAAAACAGAGAAAAAGGCCGTCATATCAGTGGAATTAAGAGACAGAAGCGGACTAATTATTGTTTATCGAATTTAAAAGCTGCTTGTTATTTGATATATCGGAAGAATTACTGCCATTATAAGCATGAGAACCATTCCGCCAAGGAGTACCATTATTACAGGTTCGATTGCTGTAGAAAGGTTTTTTACTACCTTGTCGACTTCTTCTTCATAGTAAGCAGACAGGCTGTTCAGGCGTTCTCCTACTGTTCCGGTTTCCTCGCCTACTGAAAGCATTTGAGAAACCAGCATTGGGAATTCAACTTCTTTCGCAACAGTTTGAGACAGCGGATATCCATGTCTGACATCATCAACAAACCTGTCTATTGAATCTTTAAATATAATGCTGCTGACAGAGTTGTGTACTATTTCAAGCGCTTCAATTATTGGGACTCCAGCATTAGTCAAAAGCCCGAGTGTTCTTGTGAATTCAACAATATCAGAGTTTTTTACGAGGGCTCCGAATATTGGCAGTTTGAATGTTACGCGGTTTACCAGGTAGCTCCCAAACTCAGTTCTTGAGAAAAATTTAAATCCGATAACAAATGCCACGGTCCCGCCAAGCACTGCCCACCAATATGTTCCTAAAAATTTTGACAGGTTTATCATAAAAACCGTGCTTGCGGGAAGGTCTATATCAAATGATTCATAAACCGCTGTCATTTTCGGGACAACATAAAGGACGATTAGCGTAAAAACCAGAATCATTGCTGTTGTAATTATTGCCGGATAAATTAAAGCGCCTTGAACTTTACCTCTGAACTGTCTTTGCTTTTCAAGTGTATGAGCCAGCCTTTTCATGACATCGTCAAGTTTTCCCGAGGCTTCGCCGGCTTTGATAAGGCTGATGTAGCTTCTAGAAAAAGCTTCGCCCTGCCTTTCAAGACTTGCCGAGAGGGTGTTGCCTCCTTCAATATCTGAAAGGATGTTCTGGACTATTTTTCCCATTTGCGGGTTGCCTGACTGTTGTGTAAGTATTCCAAGAGCCTTTGGAAGAGGAAGCCCCGCCGATATCATGCTTGCGATCTGCTGGGTGAATTCAACTTTGTCATTTAGCGATATACCTCTAATGCTGTTTAAAAATCCTATAATCCCGGAATTATCAGCCATTGGAACAAGCGAGTAAATTACCAGCCCGCTTTCTCTTAGCATTGTTATGGCAACTCTCTGATTTGTGGCCTCTATCTCTCCGGTTTTGTTTTGAAGTCCGTCTCTGGTTTTGGCAGAATATTTATACCTCATTGTTTTTGTTTCTTTGGTTTTAGGTACCTTATGACATCATCCTGATTAAGTGTATGCGTCAAGGCTTCGTCAAGCTCTATCTTCCCTTCGCTTACGAGTGATGCTAATGATCTTTCCATAGAATTCATACCAATATCGTAGCTTGTATTAATTATGTTATTTATGAAGTGAGTGTTTCCTTCTCTAATTGTATTTCTTACTGCGTTAGTCAAAAGAAGAATTTCTAGAGCCGGAAATCTTTTGCTCTGATCCACGCCTCTTATAAGAGTTTGTGTAACAACTCCTTCTAAAACCGATGCTATCTGCATCCTGATTTGAGCCTGCTGATGCTCGGGAGCCATCCCTATTATGTGGTCAAGGGTCTGGGCAGCAGAATAAGTATGTATCGTGGCAAAAACCAGGTGTCCCTTTTCTGTTGCTGTTATCGCGAGCTCCATTGTAGGAAAATCCCTGATTTCTCCGACAAGTATAACATCAACATTTTCTCTTAAAGCTGAGCGGAGTGCTCCTGCCCAGCTCAAAGTGTCTACATTCAGCTCTCTTTGTCTCATAAGGGATTTATTGGATGTGAATGCATACTCAATTGGATCTTCTATTGTGAGTATGTGTTTATTTTTATTGTTATTTATCCAGTTAATCATTGCAGCAAGCGTTGATGATTTACCCACTCCGGCCGGTCCCGTTACAAGAACTAACCCATGCGGAAGCTTGCAGAATTCATATAATGTTGTCGGAAGGTTAAGTTCTTCTAAAGTCGGAATTCTCGGGGGAATAAGCCTAGCGGTAAGTGCCAGCTTTCCCCTGTCAAAAAATACATTCATTCTAAATCTTTCTTTATTTCCAAGTTCATACGAAGTATCCAGTTCTTTGTTTTGATACAGATTTCCAAGCTGTTTTTCATTTAATACTTTAGCAACAAAAAATTCTATATCGAAATCGTGGATCTTCCCAAACTCGGGTAAAGGCTTAAGGACTCCTGTTACGCGGATAGTCGGCGGGAGTCCGTTGCTTAGATGAACGTCAGATGCGCCTTCTTTTATACCGCGCCTGAAAATTTCATCAACATCAATCTGTGAATTTTTATTCTGGTTGTCATCCATATTTGGGTTTGCAAATTAAACTAAGCACTTTTATTCATCCGCAACGGACAGTACCTCTTCTATTGTAGTAACTCCCCACAACGCCTTCAAGTAGCCGTCCTGAACTAATGTGATCATACCATTTTCTACAGCCTTTTTTTGTATCTCGTCAGAAGGGGCATTATTCTCGGCTAACTTTTGAATTTCAGAATTTACGGACATCACTTCGTATATACCTATTCTTCCTTTATATCCGGTATTGTTGCACCTGTCACATCCCTTTCCTCTATAAAGTTTAATTTCATTATTAGAGTTTTCTGCAGGTTTAGCGGTTTTGTCAGCATACTGGTTTTTGGCAAATGGAGATGGTCCGAGACCTGCTCTCATTAGTCTTTCACCTAGAACGTTTTTAATGTCTTCTTTTAATTTTTCTTCAGGAGAAAATGATTCAATGCAGTTGATGCATATTCGGCGTGTCAGCCTTTGTGCCATAATTACATTTACAGTTGAGGCTATCAAAAATGTTTCAACTCCCATGTCAATTAAACGCGGGATTGCCCCTGAAGCTGAGTTGGTATGGAGTGTTGCAAGAACTAGGTGACCCGTTAATGCTGCCTGTATTGCCAGGCGGGCTGTTTCTACATCGCGAATTTCTCCTACCATTATAATATTAGGATCCTGCCTTAGGATTGATCTTAAGCCCGATGCAAACGTGAGTCCTGCCTGAGGGTTGATCTGCACTTGGTTTACTCCGGAGATGCTTATTTCTACTGGATCTTCTAGAGTTATTATATTTACCCGGATTGTATTGAGTTTATCGAGTGATGTGGCTAGCGTAACTGTTTTTCCTGAACCTGTGGGACCTGTGACCAGCATTATTCCTGTGGTCTGTTTGAGTGCCTCATCTACTTTTTTGAGCCCTTCTCCCCACATGCCAAGCTGGTTAAGAGTGAATGTGGTTTTCTGATCTTTAAGAAGTCTGATTACAGCCTTCTCCCCAAATACTGTCGGCATAGTAGAAACCCTTAAATCGGTTTTTGTCTCTCCGAAAATTACTTTGAATTTTCCGTCAAGAGGTTTTCTTCTTTCGTCTATCGGCATGTTGGCAAGTATTTTTATTCGGGCGATTATTGAATTGTGTATGGTCTTGGGGAGCGGAAATTTTTCCTGCAGAACTCCGTCAATTCTATACCTTAGTCTGGTGCCTTCTTCCATAGGCTCTATGTGGATATCAGAAGCTCCTGATTTTACTGCATATTCAAGAACGACGCTTACGATCTGCGCTACGGGCGAGACTTTTATTACCTGGTTGACTTCCTCAATATTTTTGAGAGATTCTTTTATTTTTTTGGTTGAAGTTGCGGTGGCCTGTTCTATAGCCTCAGATACGTCTTTACCAAGGCTTTTGCTGTATTCCCGCTCTATTACGGTATTTATTATATCCTCAGTGCTTATATATGTTTTAACCTTTAATCCTGTGCTTCTTTCAAGAAATTCTATGGTTTGCAGATCGAAGGGATCTGTCATTGCAATGCTTATTGAGGCTTTATCATATTCGAAAGGCATTAATACATACTGTCTTGCAATGCTTTCTTGTATCAGTTTTGTTGTTTGTGCATGAATTATTTTTTGCGAAAGGTCTACAAATTCTATTGATGATAATTCTGAAATCGCCTTTGCTATATCAATATCGTTTACAAGTTTGTCGCGTTTTATTATTTCTTCGGGGCTTAATCCGTTTTTTAGCTGTTCATCTTGAATTTGTCTATATTGGTTGGGGGTTAACAGCCCCTTTTGAAGGAGAAGCTCCTCTATTTTTTGGGCAGATTTAGTCGTCATTATTTCAAATTTTAGTATATCATAGAGGATAATGCAGGCAATTATAGTATCTAAAGGAAACACGTCAATGCGCGAGGCAAAGGCGCTCGCTTTTTTCAAAAAATATGTTTCTGATTTGTCTTTATCTGCTAATTCCGATTTCTTTTCTATAGGTCTTGACGAATCGGCAAAGTCCATTTCTATCAATGAAGCAAAACGGATTATCTCTTTTATTAATCTGAAGCCCGATTATTCTGGTTTTCGAATGGTTCTTGTGAGAGATGCCCAGTATCTTACGATCGAGGCGCAGAACTCTCTTTTAAAATCTATCGAGGAGCTTCCTGATTATGCTTTAGTAGCATTCAGTGTTGATCATCATTTGAGCCTGATTCAGACATTAAGGTCGCGCTGCAGAATATACGAACTTAAAGATGACGTGAGTATAGACGCTAAAGAGTTAAAAGCATACCGCGATATTTTTATGTCTCTTTTAAAATCTTCAATTGGCAAGAGAATAGATTGGACAGTGAAAAATAAAGACTTGATAAAAGACCGAAATAGTGCCTGTGAAATTCTTAATGTCTGGGAGCTTGCTTTGCGGGATCTTATGGTAGAGTCGTCTGTATCAAAGTCCGAAGATTTTCGAAATGTGGTTTCTTTTGCTGGTCAGATAAGGTATTTGCAGTATGTAAAAGAGTCTATTAAATCTCGTTATGCAAACCCGCTTTTGGGAATCGAAAGTTTTTTGGTTAATCTTCCTAATCTCCTTTAGGATATACTTAACACATGATTCTATGGTTAGTTCTTTTGTTGATATTTATTCTCGGTCTTTTTATCGGGTCTTTTTTAAATGTTGTTATTGACAGGGTTTACCGTGGCGAGCAGTTTTTTAGAGGCAGGTCTTATTGTGAATTATGCAAACATACACTTGAACCAAAAGATCTTGTTCCTGTTTTCTCGTACCTGCGTCTTAAAGGGAAGTGCCGTTACTGCAATGGCAAGATTCCTTTGATGCTGTCTGTTGTTGAATTGACCACGGGTTTGGCTTTTGCGGGGCTGGTGTATTATCTGGCGAACCTTCCGGGGATGGCATCCTTCTCTGTCCAATTAATCCCTGCAGGTATTTTCTATTTTCTGTTTTTGATAACTTTGCTTCTTATATTTTTTACTGATTTGAAATATTATGTTATTCCAAATATTTATTTGTATTTTCTTGCGGGAATATATTTAGTCGGCGGATTAGTATATTACGTTTCGATCTCACACGGCGGAGTCTTAGGGACTATCGGGATTCAGTTTCTTAGTCTTGTTTCTTTTTATGTTTCTATAAAAGGGCATTTGATCTCTGCGCTTGTAATGGGATTATTTTTTGCGATTTTGCATTTTGGATCGAACAAAAAGGCAATGGGAGAGGGTGATATATATCTGTCGGCAATCCTTGCATTGTTTCTCGGTTCTGTGCTTTCTATTGTTATGTGGTTTGTTTCATTTTTTACCGGCGCGGTAACCGGGGTTGCTTTGGTTCTCGTCCATCGCAAAAAACTTAAAAGCAAAATACCCTTCGGGCCGTTTTTGATAATTGGATTTGTCGTCTCATTTCTATTTGGATCAGTTTTATTTGACTTGTATTTAAGATTAATTTAGAATCGATTTAGTTTGTTTGGTTTTAATATATATCATGAAATTTACTTCTGCCCAAAAATCCTCGTTTACTTTAATTGAGCTTCTTATTGTTATTGTTATCATAGGAATCTTGGCAGGTGTAGTCCTTTCGGTTTTAAACCCAGCCAAAGCACAGAGAAAGGCTGCTGAGTCTGTTCTTAAGGCAACTACAGAAAAACTGTGCCTATCAATGTTTTCGTGTTTTGCATCATCAACCCCTGATAAATGTAAAACCTGGGCTGATTTAGGATTTGTTGACATCAATGGAGATTATGTCGAAGACAATTTTAGTACAAATCCCACTCCAAAAAATTCTTATTATTATTACCGGGATTATGGTTCGTATAATCTTTTGTTTGGATTGTTACGCCCTGGCAATGGTTCTGATGACAAGTCCTGTTATTTGCGTTGCTGGTACTATTATAATACTGGGCAAACAAATAACTTGCAGGAGTATACTGGAAATCCTGCAGTCTATGACTGTGTGTTGGATATGTGAGTTTAGTGCTAGTAGGTTTAGGTTAGCAAGTCTGGCTTTATATTATTTTTTAGGATTTGGTTTTGAGGGGGTGTTAAAGAATTATGTTTTCGAGAAATAAAAAAGGTTTTACATTAATTGAGCTTTTGATTGTTATAGTAATTATAGGAATTCTGGCTGGTGTGGTTTTG
>MEVH01000021.1 GCA_001772665.1 candidate division WWE3 bacterium RIFCSPLOWO2_01_FULL_39_13 | reverse complement strand
AAATTGTCAACTGTTAGCTTGTCTTGAGTAAACTGAAGGTTAATTGCCCCTTTGTCTTCCGGCCGGATAGTTAAAAAGGTCAGACCTTGCTTGGTAATCGGGCCAAAGACGTTATTTAGAGGTTTTTCGAGTGCCGTAACCCTGCCGACAAGAAATGACCCGATTTTGGAATCGTAGATATCTCTTTTAATATCCGGCCTAATTGGCAGTGAGACTACAAAAAGAAGCACAAAGGCTAAAAACAAAAAAGCGTTCAGGGCTGCCGGTAAAAATCCAAGGTATTTATTAATTTTGTCACTGTCAAAATAGCTTAAGTATTTTTTAAGAAATATTCTAATAAGTGCGAAGAATATAGTTTCTGCAGTCAACCAAACTACAAGAAAGCCTATCGGGTTAGCAGCTATTGGTGGCAAATTGAAAAGCGATATCAATAAATTTGCAGCATAAGAATAGAAACCCAGCGCCAAAACCAGTGAAAAAATGAAGCCTAAAATATTGAATATTTGATTGAAAAAACCGCGCCTGATTCCTTCGATCGCGAAAAGTAAAACTATCAGAAGTATAATGAAATCGACCCAATTCATGCGTGAATATAATTAAAGTTTAGAGGTTATGATCTAGTGTTTGCAAATTATGTCAGACATCAGTTCTGACCGAGAACTTCCTCATTATATACCTGATATACCCAAGGAGTACTACGATCAGTACCACCTTATTTTCTCACACTTTAACTTAGACAGAAAAATAGCTAGAATAGGACAGAATGAACGACAAAGACGAAGTACAAGACTTACCAGCGATTACAGAGGCTCTAGACAGGCTAATGAAGCGTGGAACAGTCCTGAAATATCCCGAAAGACAGATCACCTTCAACGAATCTCGCCAATCAGCAGTAAAATCCTTAGAAGTCAACATCTGCTCAACTGAGGCTGAGGACATGTCTTTGCTCCGTAAGCTATACACAAAGACACGAGAGGTCTAACGAGAACTAATTACATTATAATTAGTTACATTGCATAACTTCGTAACGAAAACTATAATCAGGTAAAGAATGAAAAAACTGCCCGCAGGATTTGCCAGTCCTCTGATACTTGTTGTTATTGGTCTAATCGTAGGAATCGGCATTACTTTTGCTTATTTCCAATTCAAGTCCAAACCAGCACCACAGCCTGAACCTGCAACTATTCAAACCACGAGTCAATCTAGCCCTGTATCCAAAGTTTCTCCAACTGCCTCTGCCGATGAAACAGCAAGTTGGAAAACATATACAAACAAAGAGCAGGGGTTTGAAGTAAAATATCCTAATGATTTAGAAGTTATATTAAGAGATGGAGGATATATTTTGTTTAGTAAATCAGGACCAACGCAGGAGGAAGGTACAGGATTCCATGATGGAATTTGGCTTCAGATTAAAACCGCCAATTTAAATGGCCAAAATTTTGAGACCGCTGTCAAAAATTTGTATGACCAACGTATTCGAGAATGGTCACTTTCACCTCCACCACCGACTCTCTCAAAACCTCTCACAGAAATTCTTTTTAATAGTAAAACTGCTTTTACTTACACCGTAATAGGCGCCGGAATATTAGAACATATTTTCGTTGCTTCTGATAAAATCTATGCTGAGATTGTTAATTCGACAGCTGACCCTACAAACCAAGGTTATCAAAATACCGCCACCAAAATCCTCTCGACCTTTAAATTCCTGTGACAACTAAAAACGGCTTCTTACCAATTATGATAATAGTTCCATTAGCATTTGTGCTAGGAATTGTCGCAATATTTTTATACTTCCAACTAAAGTCCAAACCAGCGCCTCAACCGCAGCCAACGACTACTTCCCAATCCACCCCAACACCAGCACCAGTAACTAAAGCAACTCCGACGACAGATGAAACAGCAAGCTGGAAAACGTATAAAGACCCAAATTACAACTTTACATTTAAATATCCCAACGAAACAGGTCTAGCTAAAACAACCTTATACAGTATGCTTTCTAAATCAGAATCGTCTGGCTTGGAAATAAGCCCTCCTCGCATAGAACCATTCGATAATTGGTATAGTTTTGGTTTAGTTGTAAAGGATAATCCACAAAACACAGATGCCAATACAATAATCAATAACTATATGGAAGAAATCAAGAAAGACTGTACTCCTCCAGCCTGTGATGTACCAAAAAAGATAACGGATACACTAAAACCATATAAAAACGGTGAGATTGATGGATATATCTTTAATTTCGGCGCAGAAACTAACTCGCGAATGGTAGTTAGTGCTAAAAACAATAAGACCTATATTTTCAGGATGACCGGTGACAACGGACAGGTAACCGATTTTGGTCTGAAAGTTCTTGACCAAATCCTCTCAAGATTCAAATTCACAAAATAAATATCCAAACAGTCTAAGCCTTAACCAGCTTTAATATTTCCTGAATCGAAGCACTATTTGCAGCGCTTTTACGAGCGCTACCCATTAGTTCCAAGGTATAATGTATATAAACCTGCTTTGTGCTTATAAAGCTGGAAAATTTCCAAGATTATGGATACTGTCTCTCCCGTTACTAGACACGCTGCGAAAGGTGGTGCTATTAGGAAGGCTGGCTTTTTGACCGGTATTCACGCCCTACCGCCTGAAGCCAAAAATAAGTTAGATGAGTTGTTACTGAGGCGTTACGCCCCCGAAAGAGCATTAGCCATACTTGAGAGACAATATCCTGACACAAACCTGCCGAGTAAATCTGCAGTCTATACCTACAAGGCTAAATACCTTCCTGTTTCCATGACTAATTCGCGACACGTGTCGCTAAATGTAGAAAAACTGGATATTGAGAAAATGAACGTTGCTTCACTTTACGTATCACATCTCAAAAGGTTTATCGCAATTGACCTTAATGTTTTACAAGATCGTTGGTATAAAGGCCTTGAAACAGAACAGGAAACCGGTAAGACTCTAAGATACACAAACGAGTTAGGCAAAATGTATATGGATGGGATAAAACTTGGAATGGATATGCTACTTAAATTAAATGTGAGTATTGATACACAAGAGGAGAAAGAGAGCAATAAAACTGAATCAAAGGGCTGGAATCTCACAGACCTTCAAAGGCGAAAGGTATTTATTATAGTTGCTCAGTCAGCTTATGAGAGGCGTGAGAATGGTGAACAGCTAGACGATCTAGACGCTGCTTATGCTCGCTTCTTTGAGAGACGAGGAAAAATAGAATTAGCGTCTATAGCTGCGAGGGAGCAGTACGAAGCTGAGCAAAAAGAAAAAGATACCCCACAAATTACCCAACTCGCAGTTTAACGCTACCTAGCGTATATCTAGATGATAGTGGCAAAATATGGAATCAGTGTAAAAGCTACTCACTATAGCGAACTTAGACCTTTAACTCTTGTTCAACTCTCACTTTAACTTCTTGGAAAACACTTCGGGAAAATATACAATCTAATAAATAGAGGTGTACTACCCCGAACTTATATTACTTATATGGATTTAGACAATGAAAAAGAGGAAGTCCAGTTAAGAGTAGCGAGTTATATCAGAGTCAGCACAACAGATCAGTTGGAAAAATATGGTCCGGATGTTCAACGAAACTCTATTAAGCACGACATTGAATCAAGAGGTAAATTAGATGATGGCAGACCAGCCATGGTTCATGCTGGCGAAGCGTATGAATATGTTGACGACATTAGCGGAAGTTCGGAACTTGCAGATCGTCCGGCATTTAGCCTGCTCCAAGACGAGATTGTTAACGCCAGTGAAGGACAAAAGCCATTTGACGCAGTCATAGTTTTCAAGATTGATAGATTTGCACGCAAACTGAGCGTGTTAATGGACGTTATCAAGTTTTTTGAGCGTTACGACATAAAACTTATTTCAGTATCGGAAAGAATTGATACATCTACCCCATTTGGTAAGGCTATGCTCGGAATTTTGGGTGTTCTTGCCGAACTGGAATTGGCAAACATACGTGAGAGAACATATAAGGGAAAGGACGAAGCCCGACTAAAAGGCGTTTTTATGGGTGGACACCCTAAATATGGTTACATAAAGGACGATACAAAAAGACTCGTCATTCTTGAAAAAGAAGCAATCTACATAAGGAGAATTTTCGACTTGTTCGCAATAGACAAACTTAGTCCACAAAAAATTGCTGATATTTTATCTGAGGAAGGTGTTTTAAGTCCTGAAAGTTCAGCAATTAAGTATGGTAAGAGAAAGGGTAAAAGTCGCAAGTTAAACCCTCCTGCTTTTTGGAGATTGGAAAATGTGCGAGAAATCCTTTCAGACGATATTTATATAGGAAATAGCTACTACGGAAAATCGAAAGATAAAAAAAGATTACCGAAAGCTGAATGGCAACTGTCCCCATACAAGCACAAACCAATAATTCTTGAGAGTATGTTTGAGATTGTACAACAGAGGCTAAAGGAGTTTTCAGAGAGGAAAGTTCTTACAAGGAAAGTCCAAGAAGGACATATTTATCTACTGAGAGGATTGTTAAAGTGTAACCACTGCAAAAACTTAACTAATCCCGATAATCAGGGAATGATGGGCTGGACCGGAAATAAGAAATTTATAAAAAAATCAAAAAAATACTCGTACTACTATTACTGTGGAAGGAAAAATAGGAAAAAATTCTCTGAAATATGTACTGTTGTCCCCATACCAGCCAAACCCATTGAGGATTATGTCGTGAACTTTATACAACAGCTTCTAAGCGATCCTCAGGCTGTCTACGACTATCAAAAAGAACTCACAATCAACAAAAAAAGGGTGGATATGCTTGAGCAAAGGAAAGATGGGTTGGAGGATAGACTTAATTCCATACCTAGACGAAAAAAGAGTATTCAAGAGCAACATGAACTGAACCTGTTTGATACGCCCACCTTAAAAATCAAACTCGCTGACCTTGAAATGATAGAAAAAGACCTTAAGGTGAAAATAAAAGAAATAGACATTCAATTGAGTCGATTTAGATTTTCTGAGGGATATACAGCAAGCCTTCAAACGTACTCGGAAAAATATGGAAAGGCCTTTGAGAAAATCCTGAAAGACAGAGAGGAACTTTTTAACCTTGTACACGACTTAGTACATCAGGTTGTAATCTACTCAAGACCTGTAACTAAAAGGGATTCTATTTCTGGCAGGAAGGGGGCAGAACAGATGATACCTAACGCTGTTGATATTTATCTGAATCTACCGCAAGACCTTCTAAGAAGCCTTTATAGCCACAGGTTCGGGGTCAAAAGTGAGAATGTGTGGGGGCACAGGGACTCGAACCCTGAACCAATTGCTTAAAAGGCAATTGCTCTACCGATTGAGCTATACCCCCTTGTGTCAATTGAGTAAGCATTAATTATAGTAAATTTACCTAAGCGCTTCAAGAAATGTTGCTTGATAATTTGATGCAATTGGATTTAAATGGAATAAATAAAAGAATTTTTGAAAGGGGGTGTGGGAAAGTGAATTTAGAAGATTTATATGTTTCTGTAAGCGATGCGGTATTAAGATCCGTTATTACCTTCGTTGAATTTATACCTTCATTTATTGGCGGCCTGATTATTCTTTTTATTGGCTTGGTCGTTGCCGGAATTTCTCATCGGCTAATACTTGGCTCCCTGAAGGTTATTAAGCTGGAGCAGTTTTTGGCCAAATACGGGATAACTAAACTTGAGGGAAAAGATATCGAGTGGAGCGAGATACTGGCTCAAATCGCCCGATGGACTATTATAGTAATCTTTTTGGTACCGGCGCTTGAAGCATGGCGGCTAAGTGCTGTTAACGCTGTTTTGAATCGAGTTATACTTTATATCCCAAATGTAATTGTGGCTGTTGTACTGGCAATGATTGGTTTAGTGTTTGCCAGAATTGGCTATAAAGTTGCCTATAATGCAGCCAAAGCTCTGGGCAAACAACTGGCGAATACTGTTGCACTGGTTGCCCAATGGTCGATTACGATTTTTACCGGGTTTTTAGTTTTGCACCAATTGGGCGTCGCTCAAGAGCTTTTGAGAATTTTGTTTGCGGGACTGGTTGCAATGATTGCGATAGCCGGAGGTCTAGCGTTTGGTCTCGGTGGCCAACACACGGCAAAGCAAATTTTAGAAGAGGTCTGGAATAAATTCCATAAGTAAAAGATCAAAGTAAGCCGATTTAGGTTCGATAATACTCATAAATTATGATAAAATTAGTGTCCATACGAGGCGCCATCGTCTAACGGTTAGGACACTACCCTTTCAAGGTGGTAATCGGGGTTCGATTCCCCGTGGCGCTGCTACAATCATGTAAACTGATTGTAGCGCTGCTCCTAATTACATTTGGATGTACTATTTCTATATTCTTCGAAGTTTAAAGAACAACAAACTTTACCTCGGACAAACTGCGGATTTAAAGAAAAGAATAAAAAGTCATAACAACGGAGAAAATAAAGCTACTAAAGCATACAAACCTTTTGAATTGATTTACTATTCCGCTTTTAAGAATAAATACGATGCAATAAATTGCGAGAAATACTTCAAAACATCTGCCGGTTGGAAAAGAATTCATCGAATGCTGGAAAATTCTTTAAAAGAAAAGTAGCACTGCTACGTTCAATTCATTTGAACGTAGGGCTGTTAGGGTAGGCTAAATTGTATTAAAACTAGAAATTATAGTATCGAAAAGGTCTTGTCTAGCTTCTGCATCTTTACTTAATGTTCTCCAATTAATCTTAAAATTATAGATATTATTGTTAACTAAAATTGCGTACGAACTAGCCGTTGATTGAGGATTAGTATAGGTGACATATCTATACAGACTATTTACTGCTGCGAAACTATTAATCTCAGACAAGTTCATGCTGTCGTATTCAAAACAAACAGGCTCTGGTACTAAACATGAATTAACTGCTTGTAGTCGTTGAAAATTAATAAGCAAATCATTTGGTTCTGTTGAAGCAATGAAGTCTTCTGGGGCAGAACGATAATCCTCAGGAATTTTGCTTCTATCCTCTAAACTATTAGCAGTTTTTGCTGTTTGCGTTTTATATTCTTCGATATTGAAAACGAAATAGAGAATAACTATATCTTCTGAATTATTTCCTCGATCAGCCTCTATTACACAACAGCCCCTTGTAGACTCAAACATATCTTCTGGAATAATTAGCTCAAAACCGAATTCACCATTTTTATACTTTTTCCAACCATCTCTTGCTGTATCCTCATAAGTAACAGTTTTCAAAGCTGGATTTCGCTCATATGGCGAAGCTTTTAATTGTTGTGGTGTAGGCTGTGGAGTTGCAACTTCTGCTTGTTCTTTCTCTATTTCTTGTCTACTTTCTGGTTTAAAAATAAATAAAAATGATGCAAGTGTACCAATCGAAACCACAATGATAAAAGCAATTAATTGAGTCGCTAAAAAACCTTCTCTATGCATATCCTAAGAATACCAGAAATTCATTATGTTGGGGTTATTGCGTAATATGCTTGCTCACTGTAGGCGGAAATCGCGTTCCATTTGAGACTCAATGAGCCTGCTATTTAGCCATATAAAACTTTTTCTTCCTCGCATTAAACCGCTCGATAGCATACCTAAGCATTGTGCGGGGCATATTTTTGTAGTGCTTTTGCAGAAAACTTTCCAAAACTTTCTGATTCCTTTTGCCGACTTCTCTAAGCATCCAGCCGACCGCTTTGTGAATTAAATCATGTTTATCACTTAATAAAATTTCTGAAATTTTTAAGGCTTCTTTAAATTGATTATTTTTAATGAAATTAAAGGTTGCAACAATCGCAATTCTTCTTTCCCAAAGATTCTTAGATTTGGCAAGTTTGTAGAGGATTGATTTGTTCTTTCTATTAAGATAGTCGCCTAAAATTTTATCCGCTGACGAGTCAACTAAATCCCAATTATTAACGTATCTTGCATGCTTAAGATAATAGTCACAGATTATCTTTTGACCACTGTCATCTGACTTTTGATATTGGTCAACAAGAATTAAGAGAGCGGTTAGCCGATATTCGTGGATTTTGCTTTGTAAAAGTTTTCGTACGCTTGTGAGGGAAAGAGTTGAGTATTTTTTGGCTATCGCTCGCTGCTGGGGGACTGTAAGACCAATAAACTTGTCCCCTTCTCCATATTGCCCTTTACCGGTTTTAAAAAACCGCTGATAAACTTTGGCCTTTTTAATGTCCGCTTGCTTGTTTAAATCAACTTGAATATCCCCGATTAAGTTTTTCGTCATTGATCTTAAGTGTAACTTTATTTACAATGGATTCATGCCTAAAGTCACAATGTATACTACAAGAACGTGCCCTTTTTGCAAAATGCAGAAAGATTATTTGAATTCTAAGAATGTAGAATTTTCTGAGATCTTAGTTGACGAGAATCCGGATGAGGCTCAAAAAATGATTGCTATTTCAGGCCAAATGGGCGTTCCGTTTACAGTTATCGTAAAAGACGACGGTCAACAGGTTAACATTCTTGGTTTTGATCAGCAAAAAATTGCCGAAGCGCTGAATATTAGTTCGTAGATCATAGTTTTAAAAAACTTATTCCCCTTGATACTTAACACTTAATCCTCAATACTATTTATATGCGTGTTACTTTTTATGGCGCGTGCCGCGAAGTTACCGGTTCTAATATACTAGTTGAAGCTTCAGGTAAAAAATTTCTTCTTGATTGCGGGTTTTTTCAGGGTTTTCGGCTAGCTGAAGAAAGAAATTACGCTCCCTTTGCTTATAGACCAGCTGAAATCGACTCGGTTATCATAGGCCACGCCCATCTGGATCATACCGGAAGACTGCCTAAGCTGATTAAAGAAGGTTTCAGAGGAAGAATTTACTGCAGTGGCCCCACAAAGGAGCTGATTAACTTTGTTCTGGAAGACAGTGCTAAGTTAATGAGTGAAGAGGCACAAAAAGATAATCACCCTCCTTTATATACTAAAGATGATATTGCAAGGACTATGGAGCTTTTTGAAACGATTGGTTATGGTGAAACGCTTGAAATCGAAGACAATATTAAAATAACCCTTAAAAATGCCGGGCATATTCTGGGTTCGGCGCTGACTATAATAGAAGCAGATGGCAAAAAACTTGTTTATACCAGTGACATTGGCAATACACCATCAGACTTGCTTGATCCTCCCGACGTTATTGAGAGTGCTGACTTTCTAATCTGCGAGAGTACTTACGGCGGAAGAATCCATGAGGACAGAAACATGCGTATGCAGAAGCTTTCTGATGTGCTGGTTTCGGCAATTGCTACAAGCGGCGTTGTGATGATTCCTTCGTTTGCAATAGAAAGGACTCAGGAATTACTTCATGATATTGAACATTTTTGCGTGAGCCAAAAGTGCGAAAAACCAAGCTTTTATTTGGATAGCCCATTGGCTTCCAAAGTTACAGGCGTTTTTAAAAAATACCCCCAATACTTAAGCAAAAAACTGCAGGAAGCCCACACAGACGATAATTTTTTTGGATTGGAAAGGGTCAAAATTACAGCTAGCGTAGACGAATCAAAAGCCATTAACAGCGCTGCAAACCCAAAAGTAATTATAGCCGGTTCCGGAATGATGAACGGGGGCAGGATACTCCACCATATGCAAAGATACATTGGAAATGCTAACAACACCCTGTTGATCATTGGCTATCAGGCATCAGGAACACTGGGCAGAAAAATATTTGAGGGGGAAAAAGAAATTAGGATATTTGGCAAAAATTTGCAAGTGAGAGCAAAAGTTAAAGCGATTGGTTCTTATAGTGCCCACGCGGATTTGCCTCAGCTTATAGAGTGGATTTCTAAGATTGGCAACTTAAAGAAG
>MEVH01000020.1 GCA_001772665.1 candidate division WWE3 bacterium RIFCSPLOWO2_01_FULL_39_13 | reverse complement strand
AAGAGGCGGGATAAAAAAAATTAAGAAAAAGTGCACAATTTTATATTATATTTAGGGAGGAATCTGCACAGTTTTATTTTATACTTGACAGGATCAACCATACTAAAGCCAGACAGGTTCCAATTGGTATGACTCAACCACCTCAAAACTTTGGTAAACCAGGCTCAATCAGGATTGATTCTGTCTCTCAGAAAGATGTTTACCACATCAACTCAATAGATGAGATTACCCAATGTGAAGTAGTCTTTTGTGTTCCTCAACTATCAGAAAGATTTATGATACCTGCTTTAGTAGATATCTTTGACCAATATCCCTTTATCATTTTCAATTTCCATTCTGACCGAGGCAAAGAAACCATTAACTACTTAGTAGCTGATTTACTACAAAGGCTTTTAATTAAACAGACTAAATCCCGTTCTTACCATAGTGGAGATAATGCTTTAGTGGAAACTAAAAATGGCTCAGTGATAAGAAAGAATATGGGCTGGGAACATATTAACCAGGACTTGGTTTATGATATTAATTCCTACTACAAAAACTTCTTTAACCCTTACTTAATCTTCCATAGGCCTTGTGCTTACCCTACTATCACTATTGATGCAAAAGGTAAAAAGAAAAAAGTCTATGATAACTACCAGGTTCCCTATGAATTCTTAAAACAAATGGATAGGGCAGATAAATTTCTAAAGCCCGGAATAACTTTTGACAAACTAGATAAAATAGCTTACCAAATGTCAGATAATGAATTTGCTGGTATAATGAGGAAAGAAGAAAGGAAACTGTTTGAAAAAATCAGACAGAGGGACAAAAGAGACGGTTCACAGCGTAAATAGCATCTTAATTTCAGTATCATTATTCGATTAGGTATGACTGCGAACCTATATAATCTTATTGATTTGGCGGTGTTAATACAAAAACGGCTCCATCGTCTAGCGGTCCAGGACGGCAGGTTCTCATCTTGCAAACCGGGGTTCGATTCCCCGTGGAGTCACCAGCCTTCGGCTGGCAAGCCAAAACTGCTGTTTTGTAATGCGGGCAAAACACTCTAACCTTAAATTTCTCCTCTTAGCTTCTCCATCATCATAGAATACATTCTTAGGTTATGGATTGTTGACAGTCTGTAAGCAAGAGAGTCGTCAATCGCAAACAAGTGATTTAAATAAGATCTAGAATAGTTTTTGCAGGCATGACAGTCACAGTAAGGGCTGATTGGAGAATTGCCCCGGACGTGTTTCTCTCTGCTAATATAGACGTACTCATACCAATCCTTTTCGTTAAAAATATCTTCAATTTCCTTTGGATCTTTTGTAAAAACATAAAGCCTTTTATGCCTTGCATCACGCGTTGGCAAAACACAATCAAAGATATTCCATCCAAGCCTGACACTGTCTACCACGGCCTGAGGATTACCAACTCCCAATCCATATAAAAAAGTACCCTTATCGAAAAGCTTTGGAATAAATTCAGTGAGCTTTAAATCAAAATTCATTTCATCGTCAAAGGGCCAACCGCCATAACCATATCCCTCAAAGCCGATCTTTTTAAGCCCCGCTGCACACCTTTCCCTTTCTTTTAAATTATGAGCCCCCTGTACTACACCAAAAAGAATTGGCCGATCAGAATTCTTCAGCTTTCTAATTTCACACTGCCTTTCAAATTCATCTTTGCACCGCTTTCCCCATTCAATCGTGAGATCAACACTCAACTTAATATCCTCATCCTTTGCCTTATAAGGAGTAAAATAATCCAAAGCAACCATAATATCAGAATGAATATCAAACTGAATTTGGATGCATTTTTCAGGAGTAATCTTATACTTGCTGCGCCCGCCCTTAGAACTTAAGTGAAAAGTCACACCATCCCTTGTAATACTTCCAAGCGATTTGTTTTTCTGAATAATAGAAAAAAGCTGAAATCCGCCCGAATCACTGACAACCCAGCCGTCCCATCCCATAAAATTTCTAACCCCGCCAAGGGTTTTGAGTACGCTAGGGCCGGGCTGAGAAAGCAAATGATAAGTATTTACAATAACTCCATTTATTTTAGCGTCTTTCAAATCCCGAGAATCAATGCTTCTAATAACCCCTCTTGTAGCATCAGGAAAAAAATCAGGAAGCAAAATAGTTTTGCCCTTAATTTTCAAATTCTTAAGTTTTCCGCAGACTGATTCATTCATTGACCTTTAGAATTCTATAAGATAACCTTGCATTAATCTATATGTCTGATCAATCAAGCAGAAAACTGACAGGATATCGTTTAGCAATATTGTCCGCTTTAATTATCCTTCCACTTCTAACAGGAGCCGGAGCATACTATTACTTTGGAAAAACAGGAGCGAAAATAAACCAGGATCTTCTCACACAGGCAGAAAGCGGAGAAGTCGCAGGATCAAAGATAAAAAATGTAAAAGACTTAACCCAAATTGCGCCTATTATGCCTGATGCACAGATTTCAAGCATAGATACTTCTGGCAACCGCGTAAACCTAACACTTGAATCAGACAAAACAGATAGTGAAATTAAAGATTATTACGACAGCTATTTCTCGTCAAGCGGATGGGAATCATCCGACAGAGGAGTCTTTTCTAAAGATAGTAAAAATATACAGATAGAAATAAAAGACGGAGTTATAAATATGATTGTGTCGGAATAAAACCTTTATCACTTTACACGCTGGATCTGCGCTACATCGTCCCCACTTTATAAACAGCACCCCACGGTCTGTAATTGCTTTTGAACGTGTCTTTGGTGATAATTCTTCCATCCATTGTTACTTCACGGTCAAATGAAACCGATGCACCCCAAATAGCATATTCAATTTGCTTTGTTGTTCCTCTCGGTAAAGTTGGATCATCCTCATATACAGGCGCAGGAGGAGTTGACCTGGACAATATCTTAGGCTCAGTAATTTCAACCTTACGGCCGTCGGATGTTCCATAAATATTAAATTTCAGAGAATAATTTTCCTTATCTATTTCAGACGCGACTAGAATGTAGTGATCTGTATCATTTTTAAATTTCAAATCTACTGTCGGGCTGTAAATTGTGGCATCCATCCCGGGAGGAGATTCCTGCTCATAATAGCTGACACGATACGAATGCGCATTTCTTTTAATTATTGGAAGTCCTGCGTTTATTGCAGCCCTGAAAACCGTAGTTGAAACTTGGCATACACCTCCGCCATCGCCGAGGATTGTTCTACCCTTGCTGATTATCCAAGCCGAAGTATATCCTGTATCTCTGTTTATTTCCCCAACTGATTCGTTAAAAGAAAACTCTTGCCCCGGCGGAACCAGCGTGCCGTTTATCCTTGACGCAGCAAGCTCAAGATTATGAATTCTTTCTGAATCAGATCCTTTAAATTTTGATTCTCCAACACCTATTACTTCTTCAATCCCATACTGATTATCGGTTTCAGGCGGTTCAGTAACTTCAACAGCAAGTGCTATCTCAAAGTCTAAAGAAAGGATTCCTTCTTCAAGACTCCGCGCACTATCTTCAATCTTCACTTTCAATCCATTTTGTGATGAGGTAAATTTTGATACTTTTCCATCGGCAACACTAAGCACCTGACCTCTTGCAGGTCTGTCGAGCTGTAACGCTATCTGATTGATTTTTTCAAAAATTACGGACTTATTAGCAGAAATTTCAACCTTATCACCTTTTTTCTGAAAAGAAAGCATAGAAAGGACTTCGTTATTATCCAACCGCCAGGACATATCGTCATAGGAAATTGAATAACTTTCGCTGATCATTTCATTCACCTTGTCCCTTACAAACCCCAGATCATCTGCAGAAAGATATGAATGCACTATATGAGGCGAGATTTCTATACTTCCCCGGCTTTCTCCGGCAAATCTCTTTATTATTTCTTCCTTCAGTGAGGACTCATCAAATGATTCGCCGTCTGCTCCGGCTATAATAAATAAAACCCCGTCAGTAAGCCCAAACTCGGGTTCTTTTACTTTTATCACTGAGTTGTCCACGATACCGGCTGCAATGTTATCCAAAGCGTCTTTATCGTAATAATACGAAGCAGGAATATCAAGTCTTACAATAAACCCTTTAATTTTGACAACTGCATCATTGAAAATATTTCCGCTCCGGCTCACCTGAAAAGCCTTTTGGATACTATCATCCGCGAGAAACTGGAAATTAACGTACTTAGGCTTTACCGTTGTCTGGTAATTTTCACCAATCTTTATACTTATTTCACCTGAATCCGCGATGCTGGTGTTGAAAAGGTCTATTGCTTCGGAAGTCTTCAATCCACCCATATTTACCCCATTTACAAAAACACCGGGAATAATTCTGTTGGCAAAATAAAGGTGGTAAGAAATAAATACGAGCATTAACAAAACATATCCGGCAAAAATAAAAATATGAATATTCGCTCTGAATGCATTTAATCTGGACATCCGGAAAGTTTGGAATTCTAAATTTTCAGGCAGTTTTTTAGACATATATCATTTGATAAACTTTCTGTAATTTTCCTTTATCCACCTGCGGTGTATTTTAAAATCAGGATCAAGCATCATTACATAATCCCAGAAATGTTTACTGTGATTTTGATGGACAAGATGAGCAAGCTCATGCTTAATAACGTATTTCATATGTTCTTCTGGAAATTTTACAATCTGCCAGTTGAAATTGAGATTCTTTTTAGAAGAACAGCTTCCCAGGCGTGTCTTCTGATTTCTTACAGCAATTCTATTGTAAGATAAGCCATGCACGCCAGCCAAAGCTTCAACTGCATTCTCAATTATCCTTCTTGCATATTCTCTGTTCGGTTTGTCATTTCTAGATAGCATAATAACCTGTTTTTCTGTCCTTTAGGTTAGAGAATTTACATTTTGACAACCTTATCTATCTTTGAATTTGGAATAATATAGATTTCGGAACCTGAACCTTTCAATACTGTTGTCCTTAAATTCAGTGCGATAACCTTTCCTTTTGATCCCGCGATTTCTACGTCGTCTCCAACATTAAATTGATTTTCAAAAAGTATAAAAAAACCGGTGACAACGTCTTTAACCAGCGTCTGTGCACCAAATCCAACAGCGAGGCCGATTACCCCAGCTCCAGCTAGAATCGGAGCTATATTAACGCCCCATCTTGAAAGTATCATGGTGATAACAGTACTCCAAAGAACAACCCCTGCAACACTAGAAATCAACGCGCCGATTGTTCTGGATCTAATTTGCAACATCGAATTCTTTGAATCATCCCCATCATCGACTTTAGAAATGACAATTTTTACAAGCCTGTTTATAAATATCCTGGCTGCGAGTCCTCCAGCTATAAATGCGACTGTAGACACAGCATTTGATACTATTAAAGAATCACCAAGCACCGCTATATTCATAACTTATTAAAGTCTAGCATATCAGCCACCGCAGGCACGGGCGCGTGGCATGCTGTAGCACCACTTTGCACCTCTATTCAGACAGCATTGATTCAATTATCGAACTGAACACAGCGTAAGACTGAGATCCTGAAATTAGTGTTCCGTCTATTTCATTGAAATCAGTTGATTTGTCGATAAAATATGTTGGAGTACCTAACCCCCTGTCAACCATTTTTTTGCTTACTGCCTCGTTTGAAAGCCTTTGAAAATCTTCTTTGTCTTTGTTTATTTCATCCTTGAATTTCTCAGAGCTGACACATGATTTAAAAGCATCTATATCAAGACCTATTGTTCCTGCAGCTGTATCTATAACATCAGCAGGTGTCTGGCCGTTGTATTTGCTCAACTTGAAAAGCTCATCGTGATATTTGTAATACGCTTCATCTCCACCTTGATCTCTAGCGCAGTTCGCTGCCATTGCTTCACGTGTTGCAGCTGGATCATGAAACGGTAAAGGCATGTCTCTGAAAATATACTTAACCTTTCCTGTTTCGATGTAGTTTTTGAGTAGCTCTGGATATGCCGGTTTCCAGTTAGGATCCTGAGATTTGAATTGGGAAATTAAATCTGCATTGGTTCCAGCTGAAGCTCCACAGTAAGGACACTCATAATCCGAAAATTCGATTAACGTAACTGGAGCATCTTGATTTCCTAAAACAGGATCATCATCTGCAGATACCTTTATGGTCTGGGATACTGGATCAGTGTTTGTCTCATCACCGCTGGCGGTTCCTGCCGTCTCGGGCTTCTGTCCAATCTGTATTAGACCATTGTTTGATAATATTACAGCTGTGGCAATAAACAGTCCTGCGACAACAATAGACGCAGGGACAAGTAAATTCGATTTTTCTGCCATATACATACACCCCCTTTGGATAGAATAGTTTTCTAATTCTATGCTAAGTTGTTAAATTCTGCAAAGCCGACGGCAGAACCTATTACGCCCTGTTCTCTAACAAAATTCACCGCCTTATCAATTAATAATGCTGAATTATTAACTGTTTTATTCTATTTGAATTAATCTAAATTGCAAGCAGGAGAAACACCCCATAATCTTCGAGAATTGGCTCCGAAAACCCGAGATACATAACCTCGTGTAGTCCGATCAGTATGTATTATCAAGATTTTTTATACCTATCTCGGGGAATACGATTTTGCCATCCGCTAACATCACAAATTCAATTGTTTTTGATACTTCGTCAGGGTCGAGTGCGTCATCAAGCGACCTTTCCTTATCCTCGTTACGAACAAATGAAGTTTTCATTAAGCCCGGATAGATTCCTGTCACGCTTATCCCATATTTTGACAATTCAGGCTGAAGGCATTTTGTAAATCCTGTCAGCGCCCACTTTGAAGCACGGTAAACGGATTTTTGTGGAGCGTGATACAAGCCCGATTGAGAAATAATATTGATTATCTTTCCACTCTGCTGCTTTTTCATAAAAGGGATTACAGCTTTGGACATATAAATCGGTCCAAGCGAATTCACTTCAATTACTCTTTTTATTTTATCTGCTGGAGTTTCATCAAGCTCACCGACAGCATATACCCCGGCGTTATTAATAAGGACATCTAGGCTTTCATTTTCAGAGGAAATCTCAGCAACTGTACTATTTACCTGACCCCAGCCAGAAACGTCACAGACTTTATAGGAACACTTTAACTCCTCCGAAACTTCTTCAAGCCTATCTTTATCGGGAGATAATATTACAACTTTGCAGGAGTTTGAAAGCCTTTTTGCTATAGAATATCCAAGTCCTTCGCTTCCACCGGTTATAAGAACTGTTTTCATCTACTAAAGGTTATTTCAAAATCATTCCGCAGTCAAATTTAGTATAATTAAAAGAGTTCTATTAAAGACAAGACATGAAAACAAATCTGAACAGTAAACTCTTTTTGGGCTGTGGCTTGTTAATAATATCTCTATTTCCTCTTTTAAATAATGCCTGGCAGATCACATTGCCACTCACCTTATGCTACATCGCCTACTGCTTCGGAATAGCTTTAGTTTCAGATTACATCATAGAAAAAATAAGCGGAGAATCTATGCTAAAAAAGATTTTATCTAAAAATACATTTAAAGGCTATCTAACTTTCAGCCTGATTATGGGGCTTTTATTAGAAGGATTTGCAACATATCTGGGTGGCCTTTGGTATTATCCATTTTTTACAACCCCAACTTACTTCCTTTTGGTTGTAGCTTTAGGAGGATTTGCAATATACTTTTTAGCAATATTTCTTTCTTATGAAGCAATTAAACTAATTCTGGACAAGATCGTAAAGGGCAGAAAAGTTGTAACCAAAGATTTCAGGTTCGAAAAAATCATGTACTATATTCTGCTGTTTATTGGAATTATTTTGGCTGTTCCTCCAATTCTTAACATAAACAAAAATGTTTCCGGCTTTGGAGGCTTTGTTTTCGATGTTTCTTCTCCCAAAACTCCATATTTAGATTTTTGGCCTCTTATTATGCTTTTCTTCGCACTGTTTTTTATTTTTGAATTCATCCAGCACAAAAGACATCGAAATTCATTAATTAAAGATACAATGCACGGATACTTGAATCCTCTTTTAGCAATATTGCTTGTCTCTTTTATATTGGGGCTTTATATGGAGCTGCAGAACCTTCCGTTGAGATTGTGGATTTACTCCAACTGGCCATTATCGCAAATTACAATTTTTGGTCTCCCGGTGGTTGTCCTTTTAACATGGCCAATGCATTACATCGGCTTTTTATCTGCATATAGAGCATTCGGAAAATCTCCTTCTGAAGAAATCTGGGCAGGCGATAAAATTAGATAAATCTGCCATCTCTTGCGGAAAATTTAATATCACAGAGGGATAGTTTTTTTTGTTTTCAATCTATAAACCAGAAGCATAGTGGCTATGGATATACTGACGGGGACATTTACTCTTAGAGCCTGCTTGTTTAAGATTGTTGTATTAAGAATACTTTGATCCTGAGTAAAGTAAAAGAAAGAAATAATCAAGTAAACTATAGTAAATATTGACAGTAGATCTAAGAATTTTCCTGGAACAAATTTTACAGGCATAGCAAGGTTTCTCTTTACTGATTTCTTAAAAACATAAGCCAGAATACTAATCAGAATTGCTAGAATCAGTATCTGATGTATTTGAGGATAACGAAGACCAGGAGCAAAAAGGTGGAAACTGAAACTCACTAATATAAACATGATAAAAAGAGCAGCTACACCTTTCCTTCCAAGCAAGGGTTTCTGTCGGTCTATGCCTGGAATGATTCTTCTTGCGATGTAAAAAGCCAAAAGCGCTTGAAGTGTTGGCCACCATATTAAATTATTGATGAATAAGACTCCAGCATTTACTCCGAGAGTTAAAGGAGGATAAAATAGAGCCGCTACACTAACGAGCTGCCACATAAGACCAAAAATCTGAGCAAGTATCCACAATTGATAATCTTTTAATTTGTAAGCTCCTATTGCATGTTCTAAAAGCGCGTAGTAAGGGAGATAGTTTAAAATTAGTAAAACTGACAATGCCGGTGTTTTTAAAAAGTTGTTAATTCCTCTTAGAGAATATTCCATCAACAGGTTTATCATGACAACAATAATCACCAATAGCCAGCGCTTGTTGAAATCCATACTAAGTTAAAAATACCATATTTGAAAAATCTTATTGAGCCTTGCACATTCACCAATCTCCACCACCGCCACCGCTGCCACCTCCGCTTCCGCCCCCACCGCCACTGCTTCCTCCAAAGCCTGAACTGGAGCCACAGATGAAGATGAAATAGAGGCGCTGAAACTGATTAAAGGTACAAATACAGATAACGACAAAAAGCTAACGCTGGTAATCAACTACCGCGAGCTTACCATGCCAGAGGCAGGCACAGCGCACGCGGTATGCTGTAATGCTCGCTTCGCGAGTTTTATGGCTCAAATCCCTCGACCTTACGGTCGAAGTATTTCGCTCGCATTATAAAAGCACTAAAAAATGAGCTTTGACATGCAATAATCCTCTTTGGAGGAATATGATGATCTCTTTTAACTACTCGGCCACAACTTCTATCTCCCCTCCGGATGAATGTCCAAAAACATCAGGAGAATACATTTCGTAAGCTCTTGCTGGAGGATAAACATACATCCCAGGGGTAGTCGCTCTTACCCTATACATTACCTCAAACAGACCCTGCGGAAGATAAGACGCAAATAGCGTTGTTTTATCATCGTAGTATTCCTTTCTGTAGAAATACCAACCGCTTGCATCCTCATAAGTGGTAATTTCCGGTTTAGTTACATCAAGCGTTCTCACATTCTTTAGGCTTTCATTTTGAGATTCAAACCCGGCTGGAAGCATATCTTCCAGAACCACATACTGCCTGCTGTATGGAGTGACTACTATAAGCCTGATCCAGTACTCCTCACCTTCTTTCACCTTTTCTAAGCTAACTGGTTTTCCATCAATATCCATAATCTCTCTAATTACTGTAAATCCTTGATCCTCTTCCTTTATCGTCTTGGAAGACGAATAATAAGTCAGATCAGCTGTGTAGTAAAGCTGGCCATCGCCTGACTTGCTGAACTTCAGGCTGTTTCCCGCATTTTCTGAAAGACCTGCCATTGGCAGGTGGTAACTTACAATCTTTAGCAGATCATCTTTGCCAAACTTGCCATTCAGCATGCTGGCGTTGTTAAGCTCCACCTTATATGATTCGTCAATATTTACCTTGCCCGCGTACCGCATATATAAACTTATCGATCTAAGCACAATCGAGTTAGTTATTGTACTGCCCCAGTATGAATTTGCATCCTCTGAGCTTTTAATATCAAAGAATCTAACTGTCTCGGGTATCAGAGGGTTCTGCGGATCAATTCTAGCAAGCATTTCAAGAACAACCGCAGTAGCTTCAGTATCATTATTGCCCATAAACGCACTGTAAGAACGAACATTGTTTGTCCAATGGGAATATGTGGATTCTTTTTTAACTTCACCAAGTATCTCGTCTTTCAGCCTTGATATCCTGCTGTCCCTTGGATTCATTTCCGACATTGCCATCGCAAGATAAGCCCTCGACTCAATTCCCATACCATAACGGGTTTCAAAAAGGTAGCTGACTATCCCGCGCAGAGTATTTTGCGGTAATCCTGACTGCGCTAGCAAATATACAATATACGCCTTCAGAGATGCATCTGCCTTTGCACCCCCGACAGTGTTATACAAGTAATTCTCTGCCTTCAATAAAACGCCAGACGATACTGTGTAGCCACCTTCTTTTGCCAGAAGCAGACCATTGTAAACATAGGCTGTTATAAAATCATCGCTTTTATCTCCATTCCACCAGCCCCATCCTCCATCGCCGTTTTGATACTTAACTACCCTCTGCAAAGAATCATTAAGCATATTTTCAAGATCATTCTTTTGAATATCTCCCAGCTTATCTATATTTGCTGCTCTCATCACCTCGATTACAGAAACTGACGGGATAATTCTGCTTGTGGTCTGCTCCATACACCAGTATGGATAATCTAAAAAGTACCCGACACTCAGCAGACTTTTGCCACCAAGACTTGGTGAAAGCGTAAGGTCAACACCTCCAAGCTGCTTTGCTGCATCAACTGGAATCAGAATATTCTCTTCAGAAATGGATTCTACTTTCCCTGATGCTGCTGTAGTCTGAGGAGTATATCTAAATAAAACCGGCATATCGAGGCTGACTCTGTCTCCCAGGCCATTTGCTCCCTGGATAGAAAGATCAACATTCGCTGCAGATATATCTCCTACATCAGCTTCCCATAAGACTTTCTTTTGTGACCCAGCGGGCAGAGAAACTGTTTTTTGAGCTGACCCCTTTATACTAAGTCCATCTGAACTGATCGATACTTTCGCATCTATTGTGCTCCCGGTGGTGTTCACAAATATTCCGCCAATTGAGGATTTGTCCCCAACTGCAAGAAAACGAGGCATAAACGGACGAACCAGAACATCTTTTGTCGAGATAAATTCTGAAGTAGCATTTCCGAAAGCAGCCTCAGATGACCCGCCAAACGAGTCGATTCTCCATGTAGTCAGATTATCTGGAAGTTCAAATTCAACTTGTGCGTAGCCGTTATTATCAGTTTGAATATGCCCATTCCAATAAGCTGTTTCAGGAAATTCTTTGCGGGTTGTCTCGAACCCGGCATCTCCGCCACCGCCACCGCCGCTGCCTCCTTTGGCTCCAAGATTGGTATTTGAATTAATCCGGTCAATAGATACTGTTAATGGAGTAGAGGTTCGAATCTGCAGACCCTTCGGTTCATAGTAGTAATCATAAATATTGCCAAACGTCATACTCGACAGATCCCAGAGAGACTTATCTACAACCCCGAGTGAAAATTCAGCTTTCAAAGGCTCACCGGTAGATCTTTTTGCCTGCAGAGTCACTTTTACCTTATCATGCGGATAATAAACTCTTTTGTTTGTTGTAACTGTAAGATCGATTTTATTGCGTGGATTTTCAACCTTAACCTCGGCATATGCCATCTTAAAAGAAGTAGGATCCTTAAGACCCGAATAAGGCTTTAGAAGAAACGCTGAAACGAAAATGTTAGGTTCATAAGTATCAAGCGCTTTAAAAGAAAATCCGTTGTTGTTGTTCTGATCTATATCAACAAACTTGTAATCAAAAACTTTATCTCTCTCATATGTAACTAAGGTTTTGGTCTTTGTGGTGTAAGGAGTTGCTAGGGTAACTGATACATTTTCATCCACAAGATAATTTCTTTTGTCTGTAATCATGTCAATTCTGTCATGATTTTGTATTGGAGCGCTGAAGTTTTCTCCGTATACCCAAACATAAACAGATGAGCGTATTAATCTGTCACTTTCATCTTTGGATCTGACTTGAATCCTATACAGGCCTCCATCCTCAGGAGTAAACGCCAAAGATCCATACCCTTTGTCATTAGTATCTGCTTTTTCAGAAATCAAAAGACTGTCTTCATATTTTGTAACATAGTAATAAATGCCATCATCGGGATTTTTCTCTTTTACGGTTTTCCAGGTTCTTTTATATACATTAACTTTTGCCTCAACATTCGGCTTAGTATTTCCATCCTGATCAACTGCAACAAAATCAACTGAAGTTTCTTTTCCTGCCTGATTTGAATAAGATGCAGGCTTTACACCCAGATAATAGTTTCCCTTATGCATAACCACATCTGTTGTGGTAAATGCATACTGATTGCTGACGTCAGTAACATAAGCCTCTATCACAAATCTTTGGCTCATCACCAAATCTTTGATATCAGGAGTAAACTCTATGACCGCTTCTCCTGCATCATTTGTTACAACACTTCCCTCTTTGACCAGTTCTCCATAACCGCCATCATAATAACCATAACTCCACCACCCGCCGTAATCATCATTGTCAGAAAATGTGTAGCGGTAGTCTTTGTCCCAGGTAAAATAGTAACCCTGGCGCCTAGCGGTCCATTTCACAGGAGTATTTGCAATAGGAGCTCCAAAGTAGTATGAAGCCTTCACGTTAACACTTATTTTATCCCCGTCATAATAATTATTTTTTGACGGTTCTGAAGTTATCTGCAAATCGGGTCTTTTGTACTCTTCAACTTGAAAATACCTGTTGTATTTGCTTCCTTTGTACTCTGAAACAACTGAATAATTTCCGAGCTGAGCATCATCAGAGAGTACAAATTCGCCAGAATAAGTTCCAAATGAATTTAGAACTACTGACTGTGTATTAATAGTCCTTCCCTGGGTGTCAATAATTGATACAGAAACCCTATCACCATTGTCTACCTTGGCATATGAACCGTAGTTGTCTTTTCTGATGAACCCTTTAAAGAAAACTTTCTGGCCGGGGCGGTACAAAGGTCTGTCAAGCAGAGAAAATAAGCGGTAATCTTCATTTTCACCGCGGTCATAAGAATAATAATATCCGATCCCAAAGTCGTATGAATTAATACCTGATGACCAATCCAAACTTGAAACTATTTTGTCGTCGTTCGATGTACCAAAGATGAACGCGGGCTTATCTGAAGATTTTAAGTCCTGCTTCCAAATACCCTCGCTGTCAGTTTGACCAGAAGCAACAGTTCTGCCGTCAAGCAACATAACACTTATTTTCATACCCAGCACACCATTTGAGCTCGACTGGTCAGCTGCCCATGTAAAAACCTGATTTTCGCTGCTTTTAGCAAGCAAGGTTGACTTGGAAATTATCATCACCATGTTGTCATGAGCCTGATTCGAAGGTATGGATAAATCTATAAAATAAATGCCAGATGGCAGAAGACCCCCATTGGGATCTGAGACTTTTGTAATTACGTTAACCGGGACATTTAAATCGTAATCAAAAGTCTCTTCCCACTCACGCACAAGCTTGAGCTGGCTGAGATCATAATTCTGCCAATTGCGACAATCACCATAGCACTCATAGTTGTAATCATTCCTTTTTCTATAAAGATCAATAAACTGATCATCTTTTAAAGTAAAAAGTTTATATTTAACAGTATTTGTATTTGTGGTTTTTGCTACTATTCTTGGGACTTCTCCCTGATAGAAAGAGCCGAAATAAGTATTTGCCGGCTGAACGCTTACTGAAGGATCATATTGCGCTGTTTGAAAGCTGAAAGTGTAGGATCTGCCCAACGAAACGCCATAAATGTCTTTAGCATTTCCAGTTATGGTTACTGTATAACTTGAAGATCTGGACAAATATGTGTTGATATAAAGTGCACGAGAATCGTTGTTGCTGGAAAAATAAATTGAAGGAGCCTTTTCAGGCTTTGGGCTGATAATTACATTATCTTCAAACGAATCACTATCCATAGGAGTTGCAAAATTGACTGTGATCTGATGTTCTTCCTTAATATCAGTGCTTTTATCAGAAGGAATACTGGAAATAGCTTCTGGAAGAGCTACAACTTGAAAATTTAATGAATACTGATATTCCATGCCATTAATTCCTAATAACGGCTCAACCCCTTTATCTAAAGTCGCAGTATAAGAGGCCTTTCGCTGTAAGGGAGATGCGGGTTTGAAAGCTGCAACAAACGCATCTGCCTGTGGATTCGGCCACCCATATTTATCTGTTTTCCCCGGAATCACACGATAGAATCTACCCTCCATAGGAGAATTATCTAAAATACCATCCTGAGTCAAACTAAAATACTTATTAATAGTGGCTAAATTCACCGGCTGATCAAAGTAGAATTTGATTTCTCCATAGGGATTAAAATAGTAATAGCCTCCAGCAGGAGGGTCACTCATAGTAATATTCGGCCTCGGGCTCGAAAAAGACCAAACGTAATCTTCTTTTACCTCACCGCCGTCCTCTGATGCCAGCCCTTTTGACACAGTAACTGTATATGTAGTTGATAAGTCATAAGGTTTGTCTGGCCTAAACTGATAGGCAGTAGTACCAAGCCATCTTCCTTCGCCTTCTACACTCGGCTCGATTTTAATTGGAGAAACAAAGTTTTCTTTATTATCAACACTCGTTAAAGGAATCATCGGCCGGTCAAAAATTACTGTTATCGGAGTAGAGTCTTGAAGCGCCAATGTCCTAGGAGATGCAACCACAACTTTCGGCTGGGACAATGTAGTAAAACTTAATCTCATTTCGCCTGTAACCGGCATAAAATATCTGGATCTTGCCCCGCTTAAATCAATTACATAACCGGTCTCTCTTTGAAAATTCTGAGACGGAGAAAATTTAACATTCAGATCACCGCTCCAGTCGAACGATCCCTGTATGCCCAAGCTGACTATAATTCCTTTTTCTACTGTGCTACGCATCATCGGCTTTGTAAACTGAATTTCTATAGTAGAATCAAGGGGAACCTCGGTTGACGTATTTTCAGGGTAAGCCACTATTATTTGAGGTTTTTCTAAATACGGCTTTGCAAAGAGAAAAACAAGATAGCCCGCCAGCAAAATAATTGGAAACCTCAGCATTAAAATTTTCCCTTTGGTGTTTTTATTCTTAAACTCAAAGACCCACCTTTTTGTAAAAGCCAATAACTTTACCAGAAGACTTTTCAACAAACGAAAAACAAACGACAGCACTTTTATCCAAAAAGCTTTATAAAAATCGGCTTTTCCGTAAACATAAAATAAGAAAAATAATCCAAGACTGAGAAAAACACCAAAAAGCAATAAAATTGCAGCTGCAAATAAAATGACAGACACGATCGAATATTTTGTATGATATCCTATGGATTCTTCGTACAAAATCTTATATCCAGAACTCAAAACAAGATAGCTTATAACAAAGGAAGCCAAACCTAAAGGAACAGACAAAGTTTTACTGATAATTTTGAATGCTTCGTTGTCCTTTACTTTTTGCAGGAAATTTTTAACAGGCAGCAGAAACCTAATACAGCTTGAAAAAGCATTACGTGGTTCATTAAGTAGTTTTCGAAAGGTACATTTTATCTTCTCTTGAGGAGATTCTTGGGTTTGATAATCAACATCACCAGGAGTCTTTTCCATATTTACCTTGATATTGTACCTTTAAACTTCACTAATAATCAATTCCGTACCTGCCAAACATTGCAGGAACTACCTTAAAGTGTTTCTCTTCGGACCCTGCTGTTCCACCTGAATTGGTTTTGCCATAGGCTTTGATGATGTAATCACCTTCCTTCGGCTCCCAGAAATAAGAAAAAGGAAAAATCATAGTACTATTAACTCTACTCCCATTTAAATACCAATCCACTGAAGTTATCTGGTTTGAAACCTGAACTTCAAAAGCTACTGCTTCGTTATTTATTAATCCGGCTGAATCCTCGAAAACCGCCCCTTCCTTTGGAGAAATGATAGTAACGTCAGGATTACTTGTGTGAATTACATCTGTACCTGCACCTCCGCAAAATGGAGAGTAAGAAGCTGGCTTTAATTCAATTTTATTTCGCAAAGCCCATGAGTAAAGTTCTGAAGGATAATTGGAGAAGACCTTTTTTACAACATATTTTTCTTCACATTTCTCTCCCGCCAAAAGACCATTGCGTTTATCGATAGTCGCCAACTCATGCCAATTGGAAACTTTTGCAGGCTCTGTACCCTTAATAAACTTTTCATTAATTACCTCAGGGCAGGTTCCATCTGATAAAAGACCTGATTCTTTACAGATTTGCAGGATAACAATATTGTCGGGCTCTTTGTACCATTTATCTGGCTTTCCTTTCAGGATTTCTTCGAAAACGTCATGCCAAATTGATCCAGCACCAAGAACCCCGGTAATTTCGCGCATAGCAGAGTTATCGCTGTTGCCGACCCACACCCCTACCGTAAAATCAGGAGTGTATCCAAGTGTCCAGTTATCGTGCCAGTCAGTTGTTGTCCCAGTTTTGACTGCAGCCCGGTGTGAAAACAGATTCAGAGGTGTTCTCTCTCCAAAACCTGGGATTCTTGCCGTTGGATCTGACAAAATATCGCTTATTAAATAAGCTGCTTCTTTTCCGTTTTCCAACAAAACCTGTTGTGGAGTTCCCTTTTCATGTTTGTACAGTATTTTTCCTGAATCTGTTTCTATATATTCAATAGCATAAAAATCCCTGTAATACCCCATATTCGCTATGGTTGAATATGCTCTAGTCAGCTGAAACAAGGTAGTTTCTCCTCCCCCCAAGGTAACTGACAGGTCATACTGGCTTTCCCTTTTGAATGTTGTAATTCCAAGATTTCTTGAAGTCTGCAAAAAGGCATCAATTCCTATCCTATTGAGCATTTCTACTGCCGGAAGATTAAGAGAAGACGCTAATGCCTCTCTTATTAGAACCGGCCCGCGATATTTCCCATCATAATTATTTGGTATAAATCCATCCCCGCTTTTTGTTTTATATTCAGTCGGCACATCATAAATTAAAGTAGCAGGAGTATAGCCAGTAGATAACGCTGTTATATAAGTTACAGGCTTAATAGCAGAACCCGGCTGGCGCAAAGCCTCGACCATATTGATCTTTCCGCCGTTTTCCAAGTCAAAGTAGTCAACTCCTCCAACCATCGCCAAAATCTGTCCGGTTTCATTATCCACTGCAATTACCGCGGAGTTTGTGACATCATGTTCCTCTTTTAAATTTGAAATGATTCTGAATGCGGTTTCCTGCGTGAATTTATTCAAGGAACTATCCAGGGTTGTATAGACTTTAATTCCTTCATCAGTTTTTAAGTCTAAATCTTCCAGCTGGCTGTATATGTAATCAGTAAAATGCGGGGCTTCGATCTCATACTTTTGAGATGTAAAATATACTGTTTCGTCAACTGCCTCGTTAAGCTGCTCTTTATTTATATAGCTCTCCTCATACATTCTTTTTAGTACAGTGTTTTTTCTTTTCTGAGCAGAATCTAAATTTATAAAAGGATCATATCTGCTTGGCGATGCAACTATTCCAGCAAGCAATGCGCTTTCAGACAAAGAAAGATCCGAAGCATCTTTAGAAAAATATGTCCTAGAGGCTGACTGCACGCCATAAGCAAGATTACCGTAGTAGACATTGTTGAAATATCCTTCTAAAATATCTGGCTTCGAAGTGTATAACTCAAGTCTAAAGGCCGTCAGGATCTCGTGAATTTTTCTTAAGTAACTTTTTCTGCTTGAATATTTAAGCCTTGGATCAATCATCCTTACATACTGCTGTGTAAGTGTACTTCCCCCAGAAACAATGGAGCGGTTTTTTATGTTTTGGTAAAAGGATCTTAAAATTGCTTTGAAGTCAACACCTTGGTGAGAATAAAACCTGCGGTCTTCTATCGCAAGAGTTGCTTGGATAAGTGTTTGAGAGATCTGATCATATTGGACAGGCTCTTTATGTCCGACCTTGCCTGCAGACTCATACAGAAAATTTTTGTCTTTATCATATATTTTTACCGTCCCAAAACTCTCATAATGCGGGGTAGTCCATATAAAAAGAAAAATGACAATAAAAACTCCAGCAAACAATACTGTCCTTTTTCTATTTGAAAAAACCAGAGCGATTCGGTAGAAAATATTCACAGCATAATGATATATAATCTTTGACACAAACGTAAGACTATTCATCACGACATTTAATATGATCTAACTCGCATTCGTTATCTTTTCCAACAATAGTGTGCTACACTACCGCAGTAATTAAAATCGGCGTAACAGCTGTGATATAGATTAAAAACCTTAGGGATGGCAGGATAAGTCTTCAATTCATCAACTCTTCAGTTTTTACTCCATATAAATTAAAAATTAATATGTACCAAAAAAACTATAGTAATAGGTATAGAAATACGTCTCGCAGGCCAAATCGGTTTGGTTTTAAAAGACGAGGTTCGTCGGGTGGGTCAAGAAATTCTTCTATAGATATTTCGAAATATATAAATAGAAATCCCGAAGAGACTCTTGAGCTGGCTTTTATTCCTTCGGTTAATATCAACGATTTAGCAGTTGATGAAAAACTTAAATATAATATCCAAAGAAAAGGGTACACCCAGCTGACTCCAATTCAAGATAAGGCAATTCCATTAATTATGAACGGCAGGGATTTAATTGGAATCGCAAACACAGGAACCGGCAAAACCGCTGCATTTTTAATTCCATTAATTAATAAAGTCTACCTAAACAAGCAGGAAAAGGTTTTAATAATTGCTCCAACAAGAGAACTGGCACAGCAGATTAATGCTGAATTTAGATCCCTTTCGCAGGGATTAAATATATATTCGACTTTATGCATAGGTGGAACCAATATGTATTCACAAAGGCGGGATCTTGGAAGACCGCATAATTTTTTAATCTGCACGCCTGGGAGAATAAAAGACGTAGCCGAAAGAAAATGGATAAACTTATCAATGTATAACAATATTGTTGTAGACGAGGTTGATCGTATGTTTGATATGGGATTTCAAAAAGACATACGAATAATTCTGGGACAGCTTCCAACAGCGAGACAGACACTATTTTTCTCGGCAACAGTTTCTGATAATATTGAGGCTCTTATTAAAAGCTTCCTTAACACTCCAGAGAAGGTTTCGATAAATCAAAAAATAAGCTCGGTGAATATTATGCAGGATATTATACGTACTGATTCGGCACACAAGAAGATTGATGTTTTGCATGACATATTGATAAAGCCAGAATATACAAAAGTGCTGATTTTTATAAAAACAAAGTGGAGTTTAAATGAAGTTGAGAAAGAATTAATTGACAGAGGGTTTAAGGTTGCATCAATTCATGGCAACAAAACCCAGGGGGCAAGGCAGAGATCATTGTCGATTTTTAAAGAAAATAGAACCCAAATTTTATTAGCAACAGATATAGCTGCAAGAGGACTGGATATCAACAATGTTTCACACGTTATAAACTACGATCAGCCGGCAACATACAATGATTACATCCACCGAATCGGACGAACAGGAAGAGGAAACAACAAAGGAGTAGCGCTGACATTTATTTGATTTTGTAAAGACACTATCCAGTCGGTCAGGGGACAAGAAATATGCCAAAAGCTATTAAAAGGATAAAGGCAATAATTGGCTGATCACTTTTGCCTATTCACTGCTCTTTTTCTTTGAAGTGGGTCGAGCAGTTTTTTTCTGATTCTTAAGTGGTTTGGGGTGATTTCTAAAAACTCGTCGTCTTCAATAAATCCAAAGCATTTTTCGAGACTCATTTTTTGTGATGTATTTAAAATTATCCCCTCTTCTCCTTTTGATCTCATATTAGTTAAATGCTTTTCTTTGCAGATATTGACTTCAAGATCTTCTCCTCTTGCGTTAAGCCCGACAACCATTCCCGGGTAAACTTCTGTACCCGGGTCAACAAATAGCACTCCCCTGTCCTGTATAGAATTCATTGCATAAGCAGTTGCTTTACCGGCTTGAGTTGCAATTAATGCCCCCTTTCTAATTTTTTTAGATGATGCGCTTGACTTTTGATACCTTAAAAAAATTGAGCCCAATACAGCCGTACCTTTAGAAAGAGATAAAAGCAGGCTGTTTAAGCCTAAAATCGAGCGAGTTGGAATTTCAAATACCAGCCTTATGCTTTCATTATTTTCTTGTAATATTAATAGACCAGCTCGTCTTGTAAATTCTGCGATCATAGCATCGGCGTACTCTGCAGGCACATCAACTGTATACTCTTCGATAGGTTCGAGAGTTTCACCGTTAACATTTTTTGTAATTACTTTCGGCTTGCCGATTTCGGTCTCAAATCCTTCTCTTCTTAAAGCTTCAAGAAAGACGCAAATGTGGAGCTCACCTCTTCCTGATATAACATATTGATTTGATTCGTTGACAGACAACCTCATGGCAACATTAGTTTTAGTTTCTTCCTGAATACGTCTTAGCAATTGTCTGCTTGTTAATAATGTTCCATCTCTGCCGACAAATGGAGATGTATTGGAGCCGATTGATACGCTGATTGTTGGCTCGCTGATTTCTATTGAGGATAATTTTTCTGGATTTGAAACTTCTGATATGGTGTCACCGATTTTTACGTTTTGAATTCCTGTAATGGATATAATATCCCCTGGCTCAAATGACTCAGCTTCTACCTTTTTTAGGCCATTGGTTAAAAAGATTTTCTCAACTTTTGCAGACGTAGCAGTGCCATCTGGTTTTATCAGAAAGACCTCCTGCCCTGGTGTGATTTTGCCCTGAGATGCTTTTCCTAATGCATACTGTCCTTTATAGCTGTCCCAAAATAAAGAGGATACCAGCATTTGAAAAGGTTTATCGGTTTCGATCTTGGGTTCAGGGATGTATTTGAGAATTGCGTCAAATATTGGTATGAGATTTGCGGGAGCGTTAGGATCTTCTGGCATTGTTTCCCATGATTTTCCTTCACGGCCGATAGCATATAAAACGGGAAAGTCCAGCTGTTCAGTGTTTTTCGCAACCTCTAAAAACAAAGCATAAATCTTATTTAATGTTTTTTTAACATCTGCATATTTTTTATCAATTTTATTTACGAGTACTATGACTTTTAATCCTAATTCCAGGGCTTTTCTCAAGACAAATTTGGTTTGAGGCATTGTGCCTTCTTGCGCATCGACCAAAAGGATTGCTCCATCAGCCATAGACAACGTACGTTCGACTTCTCCGCTGAAATCAACATGTCCAGGGGTATCAATAATATTTATTTTCGCTCCTTTGTAATAAACAGATGTATTTTTTGCTAGAATGGTAATTCCGCGCTCTCTTTCTTGGTCATTTGAATCAAGGATAAGATCCTGCGACATGTACAATTCATTATCCCTGAATGTGTGCGACTGCTTCAAAAGACCATCCACCAAAGTCGTTTTGCCATGGTCAACATGAGCAATTATAGCGATATTTCGAATCATGATCTAAGGATTATACAGATATAAAAGGATATTTGATAGGCCGGGGACATTATGGGAGTAAACTACTCACAATGGTTCTAAACTGTGGATGAGGTTAGAACCCATGTACGTACGTACGTCTTAAATCAATTAAAAATCCTCCTGAAACAGGTTTCATTAAATCAAGTAAAATCCTTCTGAACCTCT
>MEVH01000019.1 GCA_001772665.1 candidate division WWE3 bacterium RIFCSPLOWO2_01_FULL_39_13 | reverse complement strand
ACAGGCTACTTTTACGAATATGGCGATAGAAGGGCAAGCTTTTACGGGAATCGTTGAACCAAATGAAAAATTGGTCGAATTCATGATGAGTAGGCATGGTTTTAACAAAGAAACTGTCAAAGGACTTCTTGTTTATCCTGACGAAGAAGCTACTTACTTTGATAATGTTGAGATTGATTTAGACACTGTGGAAAGAATGGTTTCTTTGCCCGGTGACACACAAAACGCGGTACCTTTATCGGAAGTTATAGGCACAAAAATCAATTATTTTTATATAGGATCCTGTAAACAAGGCAACTTAGAATCCCTGAGACAAGCGGCAGCTCTATTAAAAGGTCGCAGAATTGCGCAAGACGTTCGAATGCAAGTTCAGGCCAATACTAGAGCAGTAGAAAATACACTTCGAGAAGAAGGTATTTTGGAAATTTTTGAGCAGTCAGGTATCGAAGTTATAGGAAGAGGTTGCGGACCATGTATGGGCGCAACAGCTGATGCTAACGATAGAGAAGAAATTGTTCTCTCAGCAACTGACAGGAATTTTCAAGGACGCATGGGTAGAAATAGATTAGTATACTTAGCCAGTGTGCCAGTGGTAGTAGCCAGTGCTGTTGCTGGCGAAATCTGCGATCCTGAAAAACTCAATTAAATACTCCTGCTTTAAGTTTTTGATGAAGTATCCTCATTTTATCTACGCTTTCTCTAACTCTTCCATCAACTATTTGGTTACTTTCAACTGTATATGGCCAAACTGACGAGGCTTCTTTAACACCTTCTGGTGCATCTGTAATTTCGTACCCCATTTCGTGCACCCATCTTGCAGCGTCTGTTGCTCCAAGTCTGACCAATTCTATCTTACCTTCAGAACCCTTTTGAGGAATTCTGATCTGTGTCTGAGAACGAAAGATCTTAAAGAACTCAGCTATTTCATCAACCAATATCAAATCTACATGCTTCTGCCAGTCTAATATTCGGCTAATCTGTGTGTAAAGTTCCCGTGTGGTAAATGGAGGTATCCCCCCGTGAGGATTCAAGGAACCGCCACCAAAAACTGAATGTTTAACATCACGTCTGAGCATTTCGATAATGCGATTAAGGGCTGGGTGAGGCATATAAAAATAGCTGGCTGAAATGTCTTCTTCTTTTAGCAGAGAAATATCTAAATATGGATTCTTTTTCTTAGTTGGAGCAACCACATGGACGGGGCCTGATTGATACAATTTCCATCTGTTGCTTGCCCATTGAAGAGTACGAAAATTTGGGTGAAACCTATCGATATCCCAAAAATCCACCATGTCGTCTGGATGCATAAAATTAACAAATTGCTGATCCCACGGCCTACCTATTTTTAAATGCTGCCTAAGGTCTGCCGATTCTACTTCATCTTTTTCTTGCCACATTGGTGAATCCAACAACATTCCTATCCCAAAGGTTCCCCACATATACAATGCTGCGGCTTTGCCTTGGGCAATTTGGTTTACGATTTCCTGGTGATAATCATAATTCCAGACAGAGTAAACGGGTATTTCTCTTCTTTGACCTTCAGGATGAAAAACCCAATTAGTTTTATCTTGATGAATTGGGATTTCTCCCTCAAATAAAACGACTCTGCCAGTATAATTTGGAATTCTCGGGAATATCTCTAAAAGTCCATCATTTCTGGTTTCTCGCTCCATGTTATTTGATTAAACCTATAATATGCGGTATTATACACCGTTATGCGAGAAAGAGAAATTTCTTTAAGAAAAATCGCGCAAAATTCAGTTGCTGCGTTAGCGGTTGTTGTTACTCCGAGCATCACATTACATAGCGCTCACGCAGAATCCGTTGAAACCAATCATGTCACTACAGTTAATGCACTTCCTCAAGAGCAGGAAAATGACCTAAGAATTTTTGAACAGGTTGATGAGTTTATGGAAACTGATATGGGCAAGACTTTAGCAGGTTTGTTTTTGGTGTTTTCAGCACTGAATATGATTAGAACTATTCATCATGGTGAAAAACTTGATAACAGACGAAAATTTGCTGAAGCATTGGGTGCCTCTGGCTTACAATTGGCGCTTACAGCTACGCTTGCTGCTTCAACTGTAGCAGAAATTGATCACAGAATCCCCGCGAGTTTATTTATGGCATATGCTACTTTTCAAGCTGCTTATTCAATAGACGATGAAAGACAACGATGGCGTGGGCTGCCAGCCGCGCCTGGAATTGGAACCGCAGTAGCTTTGTTTGGTATAGGCACTGCTATTCTAATTGATTCCCTAAAATAAACTTGACAGAAATAAGCTGCCATCTTATTCTAGAATTAGATGGGGGGTGATAAATAATGGAATTTGTTTTCTACTTTTTAGCGGGATTCTTTGCGTTTAATTCTCTACCCCACATTATCTCAGGCATTATTGGTAATAAACACATGACTCCTTTTGGTAAGGAAACTTCAGCCATGGTGAATGTGCTGTGGGGTTTTGGTAATGTTATAATTTCGCTAGTAATACTTAGCTTTACACAAGTAGGTATACAACCACCTCCTTCTAGTGAATTCGTAATTACTTATCTGGTCGGAGGGTTAGTAATATCTCTAATGGATGCAAATCTGTTTTCAAATCCCAATGCCAAAATGCCATGGTGGTAATAGCTGCATCAGTAGAGTTTGAAAATTAAATCATCAAGTTTTCAGTGAACTTGCCCTTGATGAAAAACAAAATCACCCGCCTCATAAAGAGAAACGCTTTGTGTTTGCATCAATGCTATTAAATGTTGGACTTTTGCACTAATATTTTTCCTTATGTGAGGTACTAAATCATTTTTAGAAAAATCCCCGTTGCCCTCGAATTCTTCTGGATATATTAATCTTAAAGCTTCAAAAGCCGCAGCTGTTGCAGGCCCTCCATTACTTAATACTTCAGGAGGGATTAAAATCCCGAATTTTTGTTGGGCATAAGATCCTAATTCTGAGCATTCTAATGGACAATTAGCCCCAGCTAAAACAACTTTTACACCTGATTTTGCTAATCGCTGTATTTTTTGCCTAGATATTATATGTTCTTCACTTGAACATGGGCTAAAAATATCTGCTTTTTTATCCCAAATTTCAGATGGATATGCTACTTCTAACTCAATATTATTATCTCTTGATAGTCGGTTAAGTTTTTCAAGTGTATTTCGTATATTCTCTTGATGACTGTTGGGTACACTAGGGAATACATCTGAAAAGAGAGCAATATCTGTAACGGTTAATTTTCTTACTTCCTCTTCTATATACATTTCAGCAATTTGGGATCCCATTTTGCCTAACCCTTGAATACTGATATACGCATCTCGAAGATCAGGCAAATGATATTCTGGCAATCGTTCTTTTAAATTTAAGTAAGTTGCTAGTATAGAATGGCGAATATAAGAAGGAATATCTAGGGTACTTTTTTCAGCTCCAACAATTTGCCCTATTCCATTTCCTAAACGGCTTCCAATTTCCATGTTTTTAAGAGACTCTTCTGTTTGACCAACATCTGCACCAGTAATTACGTTTGGAAAAGGACCTTGCTTTGAAAATAATGCCCCCGTTACTACTTGTAATGTGTGACTATTTATCCAATCATTTCCGCCTACTATTACTTTTGTCCCACCAAGTCTATGTCCCATACCTATAGCATGGGATTTTTTACGCATAGTTTGGGCAAGCTTTTCACTATGCCTCAAGGTATGTGCGAGAGGTGAATCTAGATTAGGAGGTAGGTTGTAATTGCCCGTTGCCCCAAAATACAAACTTTCATCAGTTTTGTCATACATAGCAATTGCAACTATTGTTTTTTTACCGTCTTTTGTGCGTATTAACACTACCTGTCTATCATGTAACAATGGATCGCTACTATTTGTATCTTCAAGCTTTATGTGAAATATTGAATCAATATCATCGGCAACTCTCTCATGAACATCTCGTAAGCCAAAATAGCCATTCGCTCTCGCCCTTGTATCAAGTTGCCTAAACCATGTACTAAGATCTATTACATTAGTGATTTCATATCCAGTTCTCTCAATGTGCCCAATTTCTGATCCAAATTTTTGCCAGACAATATCTCCAATAATAGCTTCTGGGGAAATTTTAGATTGGTTGTTATTTAGATTTCTTTCATTAGATATGCCAGAAACATATCTTTCTTGCGCAAGATAGGCCATATTTTTAAGCTTTGAAGCATATTAATTATAACACTTTTTACAAAAATCCCCTTTACAAAAATAAATTCTGTCATCATAAATATGATGCATAATATATGTCTACTTAAAAAATCTCCGCGTAGGCAAATCTGCTGGAAAATAAAGAACAATTTGGAAACGAACATCACCAATAATCCTTGAAGTCAGCAAGTGGAACTTTAACGTAGTTTTTTTACTTTTCCAATTTCCTATAACCATCTTATACTCATAATCTAAAAGGTCTTTATGGTACAGCTCTGGGGTAACTTCCGCCCATAGCTTCTTGAACGCGTTATTAGCCATCATTTTTCTTAATAAGTCGCGATACCATTTTTCATTCGTCCTCATAATTTGCTCTATTTTAAATTGTGCTATTTGGGCAATTGGGAAAGGTTTTATATTGGATTCGTTTTCCCCTTTGTAAACTGCTAACGGGAAAATCTCCTTTGGTAAAAAAGGATATTCTAATAAATTTGGCTTAATCTCGCTCAACTTTTCTCTAACTTTTTCTGGAATATGGAACACACGTCCATTATGTTTATTGCAAAATAAAAATCTCCAACTAAAATCAATTAAGTACGCTGGGTACGGCCAATTATTGATTTTTCTACTTACAACTTTAATAATTTTCTTAATTTCTTCATCACTTGGTAAATAGCCACCGGTTAGCAAAAATTCGCCACGTTCTTCAGGAGAGAGGTTTAAAGCCTCAATAATTTTTTCTACAACTGGCCTCCTCGGCTTTACCCTTCCCTGTTCGATTTTTGACAAGCGGGATGTGTCTTTCCAACCTATAGATGTCGAAACATCAAATTGGCTTAACCTTTTATTTATCCTGTAAGTTTTTATTAAACCCCCAAGAGTAATATTCATAGTAAACAGTGATTATACCCCTTTTGAGAATATATTTAAAATATTGTATATATAATACTTGCTATCAAATATTTGTTATTAAATACTTGACAAAATGGATTTAATATAGTATTAAATCTACACAGTGAACCAAAAGGTTCAAACAAAAAATAATAGTAATTCTACGATTAAAATCGGTATACCCTTTACCTGCAAAAATTCCCTTGGTAAAAACTACACTTTCACAATAGTTCCAGAAAAAGACTCAGATATTTACCATAATAAAATCTCTGCTTACTCAGCTCTAGGCAAAGCTATTTTAGACAAGTCAATTGGTGAAAAAACTAAGGTCGAAGCCCCGGGTGGGAAATATGAGGTCAAAATTTTAAAAATTTTAAACCGTTATGGCTAAAAAAAATAAAATATCCAGTCAAAAAGAGCGTATACCGAAAGAACGAAATCGAGCATTAGCACTTTTTGAAAAGTACGGCGGTTTTGTTCATGGCCATACTGAATTTAGCGACGGCTCCCACTCTTCGGGATATGTCGAAAAGATGAACGTACTTAAATATCCCAAAGCGATGGAGATAATTGCAG